>NZ_VRUZ01000022.1:0-53683 GCF_008039485.1 Methylobacterium sp. WL69
GGGGCGGGGGGGGGCCGAGCGCTCGGGGGTCTCGCCGCGGGAGCGGGTGCCGGTGTCGCCGGGGCCGGACACGGACCGGTCCGGCGTCGATCGCACGTTGCGCTCGCCCGGGTCGCGGCCGACGCGGGGGATGAGGTGGACGAGGTCGAGGAACTCGTCGGCCTGCCGGCGCAGGTCGTCGGCCACCATGGCGGGCTGGGTCTGGATGGTGGAGACCACGGTCACCCGCACGCCCTTGCGCTGCATGGCCTCGACGAGGGAGCGGAAGTCGCCGTCGCCGGAGAACAGCACCATGTGGTCGATGCGGGGCGCGAGTTCGAGGGCATCGATGGCGAGCTCGATGTCCATGTTGCCCTTGATCTTGCGGCGCCCGGCCGAATCGACGAACTCCTTGGCGGGCTTGGTCACGACCCGATAGCCGTTGTAGTCGAGCCAATCGATGAGCGGACGGATCGACGAGTATTCCTGGTCCTCGACCATGGCAGTGTAGTAGAAGGCCCGGATGAGATTGTCGCGCGCCTGGAACTCCTTCAACAGACGACGGTAATCGATGTCGAACCCGAGGGCCTTGGTCGCGGCGTAGAGATTGGCCCCGTCGATGAACAGGGCGCTGCGCTGTTGTGCGCTCATGAAACGATCCAATTTTCCGATACGAAGTCAGGCCGCGGCCGCTTCGCGCATCATGATCTCTGTCGAATTTCGCAATCTAGAGTCTGTCTTTCGACCGTCTTCGACCGGATTTTAATCAACGAAATCGATAAAATGGCGACGGCTCGCCGGCGCGCGGCGAAACAGCCGCGCGTAGTAGGGCACCGAGGCGATTTATGTCAAGCTTGACCAGTATTAAGTGTAGAAATTCTAAGTTTCCCGGACTGGTTTAGTCGAAATTCTACCGAAACCGGAAATAAATCTCTCCTCAAGCCGGGCCGCCGTCTTGGCCGGCTCGATCCCGCTGCGCCGGAGCCATGCGACGGCCTCAGGCCTTCGGCACGACCCGGCTGCCGGGCTTGACCGCCGGCAGGGCCGCGAGTTCGGGCGGCAGGGCGTCGGCCGGGTAGGCCGGGATGTCGAGGGTCACGAGGGTGACGAGGGGCAGGCCGATCTCGCCGCGCCCGCCCGAGCGGTCGATGAGGCAGGCCGCGCCGACGATTTCGCCGGCCTCGCCGGAGAGGGAGGCGAGGCATTCGCGGGCCGAGAGCCCGGTGGTGACGATGTCCTCGACGATGACGGCCCGCGTCCCCGCCGGGATGCTGAAGCCGCGCCGCAGGGTGAAGGGGCCGCCGGGATCGCGCTCCACGAAGATGGCGCGGGCGCCGAGGTGCCGCGCGGTCTCGTAGCCCGGCACGATGCCGCCGATGGCCGGCGAGACCACGATGTCGATGGGGCCGAACCGCTTGGTGATCGCGGCCGCGAGGGCCTTGCACAGGCGCTCGGTGCGGACCGGATCGGAGAAGATCGCCATCTTCTGGAGAAATACCCCGGAATGCAGGCCGGAACTGAGGACGAAATGCCCCTCCAACAGGGCGTTCGCGTCGCGGAATTCGGCGAGCACCTGCTCAGGGGTCATGGTCGGCTCCGGTCTTCTTCGCGGTCTTCGGAAATCGGTCCGTGTGTAAGCAGGGGCGGAGGACGGGCGCAAGCGCCTGGTCCCGATCCTCACCAACACCGTCGTCTTCGGTCGTCAGCCGGCAGCGCGGGTCCCCTCTTCGTTCAGGCAGGGCGATCGCAGCTGATGGTCGCGGTCTGAAGCCGCCGCCGAAGGGCGTCGTCGAACAAGCGGAGTTTCCGGTGCGCATCCCCTCTCCCCGCCTGCGGGGAGAGGGACGCGTCTCCCCCCTGCCGGGGAGCGCGTCGAGGCGGCAGCCGAAGGTGAGGGGGCGAATCCGGAAGAGGCTCCTCCGACGAAGCCCCCTCACCGTCGCTGCGGCTCCGCCTTCGCTCGCCGCAGGCACGGCGGGGTGCCTGCGGCCCTCTCCCCGCAGGCGGGGAGAGGGGGATGCGCACCTGCGTTCTGCACGAAGGGGCAAGGGCCGGCCCAAACGCATGCACCCATCCGCGATCGCCCTGCCTGGAAGGAGAGGGAGCCTGTCGTGTCTCCCGCCCATCGAACCCGGAGCAGGAAGCACGACGGTCTCCACAGCAAGCCGGAGCTCACCCGTTCACCCGGTCAACCCGAGCGACGGTGCGCTTGGCGCGCAGCTCCGCCACGATGGCGTTGAGGTGCTTCAGGTCCCAGACGGCGAGATCGATGACGATTTCGGTGAAATCCTGGGTCTTTCGCTTCATCGACAGGTTGTCGATGTTGCCGTCGTGGTCGGCGATGACCTGGGCAATGGAGGCGAGCACGCCGGGCTCGTTGATGGACTGGAGGGCGAGACGCGCCGGGAAGCGCTCGCTGGCGCCGGCCTCGACGTCCCAGCGCACGTCGAGCCAGCGGTCGGGCTCGTTGTCGAAGGCGGCCAGGGCCGCCGACTGGATCGGGTAGATGGTCACGCCGATGCCGGGGGTGAGGATGCCGACGATGCGGTCGCCCGGCACGGCGCCGCCATTGGGCGCGAAGCTCACCGGCAGGTCGGTGTCGAGGCCCCGGATGGGGATCGCGTCGGGCCGTCCCGCCTCGCCCGGCCCCTCGGGGAAGGTCAGACGCATGGTCTGGTCCTTCGAGAGGCTGAGTCGGCCCGCGCCCCCGGCGGCGGGCTGCTGCAGGGGGGAGGGCACCGGGCGGCGCTCGTCCTTGTGGTCGGGATAGACCGCCCGCACCACGTCGCCCGAGAACATCTCGCCCCGGCCGACGGCCGCGAACACGTCCTCGGTGGAGGTCCGGGCGAGCCGGGGCAGGGCGCCGCGCAGCTTGTCCTCGGAGAAGCTCTTGGCCGCCCGCTCAAAGGCGCGGTCGAGGATCTGGCGCCCGAGGCCGGCATATTGCCGCCGCACGGCCGAGCGCGTCGCCCGGCGGATGGCGGCGCGCGCCTTGCCCGTCACCACGAGGGATTCCCAGGCCGCCGGGGGCGACTGGCCGTCGGCGCGGGCGATCTCGACCTCGTCGCCGTTGACGAGCTCGTGCAGGAGCGGCGCCATGCGGCCGTTGATCTTGGCCCCCACGGCCGAGTTGCCCACATCGGTGTGGACCGCGTAGGCGAAGTCGATGGGGGTGGCGCCCCGCGGCAGGGCGATGAGCCGGCCCTTCGGCGTGAAGCAGAACACCTGGTCCTGGAACAGCTCGAGCTTGGTGTGCTCCAGAAATTCCTCCGGGCTGTCGCCCTCGGCGAGCAGCTCGATGGTGCGGCGCAGCCACTGGTAGGCGCCGCTTTCGGTGGCGAGGCGCGGCGGGGCGCCGGCGTCATCCTTCCCACCGCCGTCCTTGGCACCCGCCTCCTTGTAGAGGGCGTGGGCGGCGATGCCGTACTCGGCGATCTCGTCCATGGCGGCGGTGCGGATCTGCAGCTCGACGCGCTGGCTCTTCGGGCCGATCACCGTGGTGTGGATCGAGCGGTAATCGTTCTGCTTCGCGGTCGAGATGTAGTCCTTGTACCGCCCCGGCACCATCGGCCAGGTGGTGTGGACGACGCCGAGCGCCCCGTAGCAGTCGGCGAGGGTCTCGACGATGATGCGAAAGCCGAAGATGTCCGACAATTGCTCGAAGGCGACGGACTTGCGCTCCATCTTGGCCGAGATCGAGTAGGGCCGCTTCTGCCGCCCCGTCACCGCGGCGGTGATCCCCTGCGCGGCGAGGCGGGCGGTGAGGTCCTGCTCGATGCTCTCGACCAGGCGCTCGGATTTCGCCGAGAGGTCGGCGAGGCGCTGGGCGATGGTGGCGTAGATCTCGGGCTTGAGGTTGCGGAGCGCCAGGTCTTCCAGCTCCTCGCGCATCTCCTGCATGCCCATCCGGCCGGCGAGCGGCGCGTAGATGTCGAGGGTCTCCTCGGCGATGCGCTCGCGCTTGTCCACGCGCATGTGGTGGAGGGTGCGCATGTTGTGGAGGCGGTCGGCGAGCTTGACCAGCAGCACGCGCACGTCCGCCGCCACGGCGAGCAGCAGCTTGCGAAAGTTCTCGCCCTGGGCGGCGCGCTTCGAGACGAGGTCGAGGCGCTTCAGCTTGGTCAGGCCGTCCACGAGGGCGCCGATCTCGGGGCTGAAGATCTCGCGGATCTCGTCGAGGGTGGCGGCGGTGTCCTCCACGGTGTCGTGCAGCACGGCGGCCACGATGGTGGCGTCGTCGAGCCGCAGGTCGGTGAGGATGGCGGCGACTTCGAGGGGATGGGCGAAGAACGGGTCGCCCGACGCCCGCTTCTGGGTGCCGTGGGCGCGCATGGCGTAGACGTAGGCGCGGTTGAGCAGGGCTTCGTCCGCGGCGGGGTTGTAGCGCTTGACCCGCTCGACAAGCTCGTATTGGCGCATCATCCGCGAGTGAGACCCTTTTTGCGACTTCGACGCCCGCATCACACGGGCCGGAGCGCAATTTGTCCCGCATCGCACGCGCCCACGCCAGCCCGAAAGCGCCGCAGGCCGGCATTTAAGGCGCCGCAGGACGGGTTCTCGGCCGGTGGGAGGCAAGAAAAAACCCGGCCGCGGGGCCGGGTTGCTGGTCGCGCGCCGTGAAGGCTGCCGATTACTCGGCCTCTTCGTCCGTCTCCGTCGGCGGGGCGAGGTTCTCGAGGCCGCGCAGAAGATCTTCCTCGCTCATGCGGTCGAACTGCACGTCGTCGCTGGTGGATTGCGGGGCGACGGCGGCGGCGGCGGGCGAGCTCGACAGCAGGGGCACGGTCTCGGCCTCGGGCTCGTCGACCTCGACGTATTTCTGCATCGAGTGGATGAGCTGTTCCTTGAGGTCGTCGGCCGTGATGGTCGCGTCGCCGATCTCGCGCAGGGCGCAGACGGGGTTCTTGTCGCGGTCGCGGTCGATGGTCAGGGGCGCGCCGGCGGCGAGCAGGCGGGCGCGGTGACTGGCGAGCAGCACGAGCTCGAACCGGTTCTCGACCTTGTCGATGCAGTCTTCAACGGTGACGCGAGCCATGGGGGCGGCTCCTTCCTCGAACAGGGTTTAGGGAATTGAACCGGCCTCTTACACCCCTTGACGCGCGGCAACAAGACGTGCCTCCGGAAGGGGACGGGGCATGCGGAGGACGGGGCGGATGACGCGGGGATCACACGTCCGGGCCGTGGTGGCGCTGAGTGTTCTGCTCGCCGGCCCCGCGCGGGCCGAGGAGCCCCCTTGCGATGCCGCCGACATCGCCGTCGCGACGATCCCGGTGCCGCCCCAGAGCGCGACGGCCTACCGGCGCGCCGAACTCGTCGGGCGCGCCGCCGCGCAGGCGCCGGGCGCCGGAATCGTGCTGCTCGGCGACAGTCTCACGGAGCTGTGGCCCGAGGCCCTGGCCCGCGAGACTTTTGGCGATGGCCTCCTCAACCTCGGCGTCGGCAGCGACCGGACCCAGAACGTGCTGTGGCGCCTGCAGGACGCGCGTTACGCCCGGCTCGCGCCCCGCACCGTGTTCCTCATGATCGGCACCAACAACCTCGGCTACGGCGACAAGGCCTGCGCCATCCTCGACGGCATCCGCCGGATCGTCGACCGGATCGACGCGCTCTGGCACAGGCCCGCCCTCGTCGTCGTCGGCACCCCGCCGCGGGGCCGGAAATCGGCGTTCCGCGATGACGCGCGCACGGCCCTGAACCGCGCGGTGGCGGAGCTCCTGGCGGGGCGGGGCGGCGCCGTCCTGGTGGAGGGCGCCGACGCCGCCCTGCGCTGCGCCGACGACCAATGTCCGACCTTCCTGCCCGACATGGTCCACCTCACGCCGGAGGGATACGCGACCCTCGGCGCCGCCATCCGCGCCCGGCGGGCCCCGGCGCCCGCCCCGTGAGCGCCCGCCCTGGGGCCGCCCGGTCCCGACCACGTCCCATCCTCCCTTCGGATCGCCCATGACCATTTCCAACGACGGCGACCTCGTCCTCCTCGAAGAGATCGGGCGCATCGTCGCCAACGCCCTCGCGGCCATGGGCGCGGCCCTCGAGCCCGGCATGACCACGGCGGAACTGGACCGGATCGGCCGGGGCATCCTGGAGGCCGCCGGGGCCCGGCCCGGACCCGAGCTGTCCTACGGTTTCCCGGGGGCGACCTGCATCAGCGTCAACGAGGAGATCGCCCACGGCATCCCGGGCCCGCGCCGGATCGGGGCCGGCGACCTCGTGAACATCGATGTCTCGGCGGAGAAGAACGGGATCTTCGCCGATACGGGCGCCTCCTTCGCCGTGCCGCCCGTGACGAAATCCGTCGAACGCCTGTGCCGGGACGGGCGCCGGGCCCTGTGGACCGGCATCCGGCAGGTCGGGGCCGACCGGCCGCTCGCTGGCATCGGGCTGGCCATCGGCGACTTCGCGCGGAAGAACCGCTACACCCTCGTCCGCAACCTCGCGAGCCACGGGGTCGGCCAGTCCCTCCACGAGGAGCCGAAGGAGATCGCCACCTGGCCCGACCGCTCCGAGCGGCGGATCATGGGCGAAGGCCTCGTCTTCACCATCGAACCGTTCCTCTCCCTCGGCAGCACCTTCGCCGACGGCGGCGACGACGGCTGGACCCTGTTCGGCGACCCCAGGGCCCCGACGGTCCAGTACGAGCACACCGTCGTGGCGACGCGCCAGGGCGCCCTGGTGGTGACGCGGCCGGGGTGACCGGGGGACGGAGGCACGCCTCCGATGGGGACGGCTCTCCAAGATGGAAAGCAGGCTTTCACTTAAGGCCACTTCCGTGCAATTCTGATGGCATGAAATACGAGCGCGCCACACAGACGCCGTTCGAGGTCCTGGACGGGCTGCGCGAGGTGGGACGGGCCCTCAGGGCCGCGCGCCTGCGCCGACGTCAGCCCGCAGCCGACCTCGCGGCCCGCGTGGGGGTCTCCCTTCCGACCCTGCGCAAGCTCGAGAACGGCGACCCGACGGTTTCGCTCGGCGTCTTCGCCAAGGCCGCCTGGGTCCTCGGCCTCCTTCCGGCCGTCCGGCACGCGGTCAGTCCCGAGAACGACCACCTCGCCGCCGCCATGGAAACCGCCCGCCTTCCCAGCCGTGCGCGTCGCCCGCGCGAGGCGAATCTCGATGACCTCTGAGGTCTATGTCCATGTCCGCCACCGGGGCGGCGCCACGGACCTCGCCGGCCGGTATCGCCGCGTCGCGCCGGCGGCCGGGCAACCCTACGGCGAATTCGCCTATGTCGGGTCCTGGCTGAGGAACGATCATGGCCGGGCCTTCGCCCTCGATCCGGAACACCTGCCGCTTCAGCCGGGGCCATTCAGGAGCACCGGCCGCGGCCGGCTTCCGGGCGTCCTGGCGGATGCCACCCCGGACCGCTGGGGCCGGCGGCTCATCGCGCATCGGCGGCCGGTCGACAGGTCCCCGATGACGGCGGGCGACTGGTTGCTCGCCACCGGGGACGAGCGCGTCGGATGCCTCGCCTTCTCCGAAACCCCGGCCCCGCCGCCACCCCATCCCGGCTACGCGGCCATGGCCGACCTCGACGGCATTGCGGACGGGTTTGAACGTCTGGAACGCGGTGAGGCGGTCGAAGGGCTGGCGGCCCGCCTCTGGAGCGCGGGCGCAAGCATGGGCGGCGCCCGGCCGAAGGCCGTCGTGGAACACCAGGGCACCCTATGGATCGCCAAGTTCCAGCGGCGGGACGACACCTACGACCAATGCGGCGCCGAGCATGCGACGATGCGCTTGGCATCCCGGTGCGGGATCGACGCCGCTGAGACCAAGCTGCTCCCTGTCGGGCCTCGCAAGGTCATCCTGGTCAAGCGCTTCGACCGCGATCCGGTCACGCACGAACCGACGGCCCATTACCTGAGCGGATTGACCGCCCTCGGACTGGACGAGACGTCCGATTCCGGCTCCTACCCCGAACTCGCCCTCTTCCTCCTCCGGCACGGCGCGCGGAACGTATCGGACCGCCATGAACTCTTCCGCCGCATGGTGTTCAACGTCCTGTGCGGCAACCGGGACGACCACCTCAAGAATCACGCCGTCCTACGGCGCGACGGCGCGTGGCGGCTGTCCCCGGCCTTTGACGTGGTTCCTCAACCGGACATGGATCCGCAGCAGGCCATCGGGGTCGGCCGATCCGGGAGCTACCCGACGATCGGCAACGGCCTGACCCGGGCCGCGGATTTCGACCTCTCGCAAGACGATGCCCGCGGACTTGTCGCCGACCTCGCTGCCCGGATGCGATCCTGGCGGCAGGATTTTGCCGCCGACGGCGTCGACGCGGTCACGATCGGGCGGCTCGCGCGGGCCTTCTCGACGGAACTGGAGCGTCCCGGGTGATCCCCGGCGCCGCGTCGGAGGCCGCGTCGAACACGCGCTCTTTCCCCGGCGTCCCGTCTTTCTCCACCGGATGCCGGCGTTCGGTCTATCCGGGGTTGGCGACGGCCCAGCGGCCGTTCTGGGTGCGGCCACCGTAGCCGTAGGCGTCACCGTCGACGGCGTGGACGAAGACGTAGCATTCCGGGTGCAGCGGGCCGATGAGGTCCGCCATCCCGTCGAAGGCGGCACGGACGAAGGCCGTGGTCTCGGCCTTCGTGTTGGTCCCGGCGGTGATCTTGATGTCGAGCCAGAACGCCGACAGCCCCGCCTCCGTCGGGCGCGTCCCGGCGATGAACCAGCCCTGCGGGTCGGCTTCCTCGACTAGCACGGCCGTGACCTCCGGGTCCTTGCCGAGCCGCTCGGCCCCGAGGCGGGCGGCCAGGCGGGCGATGTCCGACCGGAGATCGGGCCGCGGCGATGCGGTGACGTAGCGGACGGTGATCATGGGCATCGAAAAACCTCCTCGGCATGGGTGCGGAGATCAATCTGCCCCTGGTTCCATCTCCGTGAAACGCTATGATGCACACTCCTGATCATAGCGGTTCGGTATCATGCTCGATCTCGCCTCGGTTCGCCTGTTCATCCTCGCGGTGGAATTCGGCAACCTCACGCGGGCCGCGGAGGCGGCCGGGACGGTGCAGCCCGTGGTCAGCACGCGCCTCAAGGGCCTGGAGGCGGCCCTCGGCCGCAAGCTCCTCGAACGCACGCCCCGCTTCGTCCGGCCGACGGAGGATGGCCTGGCCTTCCTCGCCAAGGCCCGGGCGCTGATGGCCGCGCACGACGCGGCCACGTGCTTCGACGACGCGCCGACGGCGCGGTTCGCCATCGGCGCGAGCGATCATGCCCTGGGGACCGGGCTGGAGGACGTGATCCGCCACGTCCGCGCGGCGCTGCCGCCGACGAGCGCCCTCGAACTCCGCCTCGGCGTGTCCCAGCAGGTCCGTGCCCTGTTCGACGGGGGCGACCTCGATGCCGTCATCGTCCGCCGCGAAGCGGGCGGCGCGGAGGGCGAGGTGCTCGGCACGGACCCCCTGGGCTGGCGGTGCGCGGACGGGAACGCCGTCGCGCCGGACCGTCCCCTGCCGCTCGTCACCCTCGGGCCGGCCTGCGGGGTCAGGTCCATGGCGATCCGGCGCCTCGAGGCGGCCAACCGGCCGTGGCGGGAAGCCTTCGTCGGCGGGAGCTGCATCGCCCTCGCGGCCGCCGTGAGGGCGGGGCTCGGCATCGCCCCCATGGGGGCCGTCGCCTCCGGGCGCATGGCCGACGCCGGCGCGCGCCTCGGTCTCCCCGACCTGCCGCCCTCGGAGATCGTGATGTTCGCCCGCACCGGGTCCCCGACGGCGAGCGCCGCCGCACGGGCCCTCGAAGCGGCGGTCCGGACCATGCTGCGGACGACGTGACGGCACGGGTCGACAGCCCCCCGCGCACGTTCGAGGGGTGCGTCTCAATCCGTTCGCCACCCGCCGCAACTTACCCCGGCGACAACGCCGCGGACGCCCCCTATCGTCGCGCGGGCCGGTCCCGTGCAGAGACGGGGTCCCGGAAGGCATCCGGATGCGGGCGTGAAGCACATCGGTGCTCCCTCTCCTGTTTGGGCTACGGTATTTACACATCTCGCGGGATGCTCGGGTCCCCTCTCCTGGAAGGCTACTGGATTCACACAATCGCGAACGGGCCGATCTCGTGCAGAGACAGGGCCCCTGACGGCAACCGGATGCGGGCGTGAGGCCCATCGGGGCTCCCTCTCCTGGAAGGAGAGGGTTGGGGTGAGGTGTGCGAACTTTCCGGAGAAGCCACACACCTCACCCTGTCCCTCTCCTTCCAGGAGAGGGGACCCGCGCTGCCCGCGAGATGTGTGAATGCCGTAGCCTGGAAGGAGAGGGAGCCCCGGTGCGCCTCCCGCCCGCGTCCGGATGCCTGCCGCGGCACGGAATCGGCCCATTCGCAGTTGTTTGAATCCGGTAGCCTGTAAAAATATGACTATCATCGCGCGAGACCGGACAAGCGGAGCCCCAAGCCCATGAAGACCTTGCTCAGCCGACGCAGCCTGCTCGCCTGCGGCTGCGGCCTCGGCGCCGCCTGCTTCGCCGCCACCGGCCTACCAAGCGGTGCATTCGCCGCGAGCCCATCGACGAAGAAAACCACGCTCACCGCCGACGAGGCCCTGGAGACCCTGAAGCAGGGCAACCGCGCCTACCAGACCGACAGCCCCGTGCGCGCCGTGCAGGGCCGCGAGCGCCGCATCGAGATCGCCCTGGGCCAGACGCCGTTCGTGGTTCTGGTGAGCTGCTCGGATTCCCGCGTCTCGCCCGAGATCCTGTTCGGCCGGGGCCTCGGCGAACTCTTCATCGTGCGCAACGCCGGCAACTGCGTCGACACGGCGGCCTTGGGCTCCATCGAATACGCCGTGTCGCAGCTCGGCGTGCCCCTGGTGCTGGTGATGGGCCACAGCCGCTGCGGCGCCGTGGAGGCCGCCATCGATGTGGTGAAGAACAACACCGTCTATCCCGGCTCCATCGGCCGGATGATCGAGCCCATCGTGCCGGCGGTCCTGTCCCAACGCGAAAAACCCGGCGACTTCGTCGAGAACTGCGTCCGCGCCAACGTCGACCGGGTCGTGGCCCGCCTGCGCGGCGCCTCGGAGCCGAGCCTGATCGACCCCCTCAAGGCGGGCAAGCTCCGCATCGTCGGCGCCGCCTACAGCCTCGACACCGGCACGGTGGATTTCTTCAACGAGGCCTGACCCGGCCCAGGGGCCTGACCCGGCCCAAGAGCACGATCAACAGCGCCGCGGGGACCGCTCACGGGTTCGCCGCCGGCGCCTTCGAGCGAACGCGCGCGGCGGCGGAGCGGAGTTGCACGACGGCGGTGCGCAGATGCGCGGTGGCATCGGTCAGGGCCTGTTCGCCGCGGCGGAAGACCGTGCTGCGCAGGGCGAGGAAGCGCGAGGCCACGTCGCGGCCCATCTTCATCCGGCGCATGCGCAGGCTCTTGCCGACGGAGAGCTGATCGGCCGCGACCTTGTCCGGGTCGGTGTAGAAGGCCGCGATCTTGGCGCTGTCCATGCCGGGGGTGGCGAGCCAATCCGGCAGGTGCCGGATCAGCACGGTCACGTCCGAGAGGGCCTTGGTGATGCCGGTGCCCCAGCCGGGGCAGGTGGTGCAGAACGCGTCGCCGATCACCACCACGCCGTCGCGCACGGGGTTGGCGATCTCGACGATGTCGATGGGGCGGTGCTGGACGGGGCCGACGGCCTCGACCGCTCCGTAGGTCCGGGTCAGGCCCGGCATCAGGCGCTGCAAGGCCGCTGCGGGATCGGCCAGGAAGGCCTCGGCGGCGGCCCCGCCCCGGGGCCAGTAGGTGAACAGGTTGGCGCGGACCTGGGTGCCGAGGGGGAACAGGGTGAGGTAGGCGATGCCGTCGCCGCCGCCCTCGGCGCTCCAGATCAGCTGCTCCCCCGCGAACAGGGCGTAGCTGCAGGCGGTGTTGAAGCCGTAGACCAGGGCGTGGCCCTGGCTCACCACGCGCCGCTCGAAACCGAGGGAGCGGGTCAGCGCCTCGCCGAGGCCGGTGGCGATGACGAGGAGCCGGCCCGCGTAGCGCCGGCCGTCCGCCAGGGTCAGGGTCTGGACCTCGGCCCCCGTCGTCATCCCGGTGACCCGGCCCGTCACGTTCCGGACGGTGTCCGGCATGGCGGCGCGGACGGCATCCACGAAGTCGGGATAATGGACGGCGTATTCCCGCGACGGCACGCGCTTGATCAGCCGGCTCCAGCGGCCCTCCACCACCGTGTGGATCTGCGTCGCCGCCGTGCGGGCGCCGGCCCCGAGACCGAGGCGATCGAGGACGTCCATCTCCCGGCCCGAGAACTTCTCGGCGCGGAATTCGCGCGGATGCGCGTCCCGGGCGGCGACGAGGAGGACGCGCCGCCCCTCGCGCGCCGCCGCCGCAGCGAAGCTGAGGCCGGCGATCCCGGCGCCGATCACCAGGGCGTCGTAGAGAATGGGATCCATCGACTGGACGGTCGGCGCGACGGAACCTGGGACTGGATCGGCGGTTTCGGGCTGGGACATGGCGGGACGGCTCCTGGGTCGCCGTGGCAGAACGAAACGCTCTGGAACATCGCGGCGGCCGGACGGGGGGCTCCGCGCAAATCCCGTGCGCGGCCCCGGACGAGGTGAACCGTGCCATTTTGCGACGCGTGATTGACTTGCGCGTCCCGCGATGCGAGTGGGCCGCCCTTTCCGGGACGGGGAATCCATGGCGCGCGCACTCATCTTTCCGGGCCAGGGCAGCCAGGCCGTCGGCATGGGCAAGGCGCTCGCCGACGGCTTCCCGCAGGCCCGCGCCGTGTTCGAGGAAGTCGATGCGGCGTTGGGCCAGAATCTCTCGCGCCTGATGTTCGAGGGGCCGGTGGAGGAACTCACCCTCACGGCCAACGCCCAGCCGGCCCTGATGGCCGCGTCCCTCGCGACCCTGCGGGTACTGGAGGCCGAGCGCGGCCTCGACCTCCGGCGCGACGTGGCCTGCGTCGCCGGCCACTCGCTGGGCGAGTACACGGCCCTCGCCGCCGCCGGCACCTTCTCCATCGCCGACGCGGCGCGGTTGCTGCGTATCCGCGGGCAGGCGATGCAGGCGGCGGTGGCGCCGGGGGCGGGCGCCATGGCGGCCCTCATCGGCGCCGAGATCGAGGCCGCCCAGGCCATCGCCGAGGAGGCGCGGGAGGGCGCCGTGTGCGATGTCGCCAACGACAACGGCGGCGGCCAGGTGGTGCTGTCGGGCGACCGGGCTGCCGTGGAGCGCGCCGTGGCCCTGGCGCAGGCGCGCGGGATCAAGCGCGCGGTGATGCTCAACGTCTCGGCACCGTTCCACTGCCGGCTCATGGCCCCGGCCGCCGAGGCCATGCGGGCCGCTCTGGGCGACGTCGCCATGCACAGTCCCGTGGTGCCGGTCTACGCCAACGTGCTGGCCGCCCCGGTCACCGACCGCGACGCCATCCGCGACGCCCTGGTGGCCCAGGTCACCGGGACCGTGCGCTGGCGCGAGGGCGTCGCCGCCATGGCGGCGGCCGGCATCGACATCTTCAACGAGATCGGCACCGGCAAGGTGCTCACCGGCCTCGTCAAGCGCATCGCGCCGGGGGCGGCGGCGAGCGCCGTCGGCACCCCCGAGGACGTCACCGCGTTCCCCACCTTCTGAGCACAGGACGACCCATGTTCGATCTCACCGGCCGCAGGGCCCTCGTCACCGGCGCCACGGGCGGCCTCGGCGGCGCCATCGCCAGGACCCTGCACGCGCAAGGGGCCACCGTAACGGTGTCGGGCACCCGGCGCCCGGCCCTCGAAGCCCTCGTGGCCGACCTCGGGGGGGAGCGCCTCCACATCGTCGAGTGCGACCTCTCCGACAAGGCGGCGGTGGAGGCCCTGGTGCCGGCGGCGGAGGCGGCCATGGGCGGCCTCGACGTGCTGGTGAACAACGCCGGCATCACCCGCGACAACCTCGTCCTGCGGATGAAGGACGACGAATGGGACGCGGTCATCGCCGTCAACCTCACGGCCGCCTTCCGCCTGTCCCGGGCCGCCGTGAAGGGCATGATGAAGCGCCGCCACGGCCGCATCGTCAACATCGGATCGGTGGTCGGCACCACGGGCAATCCGGGGCAGGTGAACTACGCCGCCGCCAAGGCCGGCCTCGTCGGCATGACCAAGGCCATGGCGGCCGAGGTCGCCACCCGCAACCTCACGGTCAACTGCATCGCGCCGGGCTTCATCACCTCGCCGATGACGGATGCGCTCAACGACAAGCAGCGCGAGGGCATCCTCACCCGCGTGCCCATGAACCGCCTCGGCACCGGGCCTGAGATCGCCGCCGCCACCCTCTACCTCGCCTCCGACGAGGCCGGCTACGTCACCGGCCAGACCCTCCACGTCAACGGCGGCATGGCGATGGTGTGAGGGCAAGCTTTGCTGCACCGCACACCCGCAAAAGCCCCGGGCGGGCGGAAAAAGCCACGGCGATGAACGGCTTGTGAACCGGGCCTCGCCAGGGCAGGAACCCTGTGTTAACACCCCGCCTGCCGTGCGAGGGGGGTTGACGGTTCGGCGTGTTGCGGAGATTCCCATAACGATGTGGACCAGGTCGAGGACCACTCGCCCGAGGGCCACCCGAAACGCGCGCGAGCGAACACACCGGCCGCATCCCGGACCAGCACAACCGGTCACGGGCCGGCGGCCACGGCGACACCATCACGACTCTTGAAGAGCTAAGGACCAAGACCGATGAGCGATATCGCTGAGCGCGTGAAGAAGATCGTTGTCGAACACCTCGGCGTCGAGCCGGAGAAGGTGGTCGAGGGCGCGAACTTCATCGATGATCTCGGCGCCGACAGCCTCGACACCGTCGAGCTCGTGATGGCGTTCGAGGAGGAATTCAACGTCGAGATCCCCGACGACGCCGCCGAGACCATCCAGACGGTCGGCGACGCGGTGAAGTTCCTCGAGAAGAACTCCGCCTAATTCACACCGAGACGAGGCGCCGGATGCGGGGTCGGCCAGACCCCGCGCGCCGTTCGTTTCACGATGGGACCGGTTCGGGATAGCGCGATGCGTCGGGTAGTGGTGACGGGTTTGGGCATGGTGACGCCGCTGGCCAGCGGGGTCGAGGCCACCTGGAGCCGGTTGATCGCGGGTGAGTCGGCGGCCAAGGTGGTCACGGCCTTCCCCGTCGACGACCTCGCCTGCCGCATCGCCTGTTCCGTGCCGTTCGGCGACGGCTCCAACGACACCTTCGATCCGGATGCCTGGATGGAGGCGAAGGAGCAGCGCAAGGTCGATCCGTTCATCGTCTACGCCATGGCGGCCGCCGGCCAGGCCCTCGACGACGCCGACTGGCACCCGAAGAGCCACGAAGACCAGTGCGCCACGGGCGTGATGATCGGCTCGGGCATCGGCGGCATCGGCGGCATCTACGACGCGTCCGTGACCCTGCACGACAAGGGTCCGCGCCGGATCTCGCCGTTCTTCATCCCCGGCCGGATCATCAACCTGGCCTCGGGCCAGGTCTCCATCGCCCACGGCCTCAAGGGCCCGAATCACTCCGTCGTCACCGCCTGCTCCACGGGCGCCCACGCCATCGGCGACGCCGCCCGGCTGATCCAGTTCGGCGATGCCGACGTCATGGTGGCGGGCGGCGCCGAATCACCGGTGAACCGCCTGGCACTCGCGGGCTTCGCCGCCTGCCGCGCCCTTTCCACCGGCTTCAACGACGACCCGACCCGCGCCTCGCGCCCCTACGACCGGGACCGCGACGGCTTCGTCATGGGCGAGGGCGCCGGCGTCGTCGTGCTGGAGGAGTACGAGCACGCGAAGGCCCGCGGCGCGAAGATCTACGCCGAGGTGGTCGGCTACGGCCTCACGGGCGACGCCTACCACATCACCTCGCCGGCCCCCGACGGCGACGGCGCCTTCCGCTGCATGAGCGCCGCCGTCAAGCGCGCCGGCATCCGGGCCTCCGACATCGACTACATCAACGCCCACGGCACCTCGACGCCCATGGGCGACGAACTCGAGCTGAAGGCCGTGGAGCGCCTGCTCGGCGACCACGCCGCCAACGCCGCCATGTCTTCCACCAAATCCGCCATCGGCCACCTGCTCGGCGCCGCCGGCGCCGTGGAAGCCATCTTCTCGGTGTTGACCATCCGCGACGGCGTCCTGCCGCCGACCCTCAACCTCGACAACCCGTCCGTGGTCACCGCCATCGACCTCGTGCCGCACGAGGCCAAGCGCAAGCGCGTCGATGTCGTGCTGTCGAATTCGTTCGGGTTCGGTGGGACGAATGCGAGCTTGGTGATGCGGCGGGTGGATTGAGGCCAAAGCCTCCCATCAGTCCGATCTCTGACGACTGATCAGAACCTCTTCGGACGCTGTGCTTGCCCGAAAGGGGTGCTTGCCTCTTCGAGACCATCCCCGACGATTCAGTGCGGCCCATCGCCTAGACCGCTGCGGTATGAGGTGCAGCGCGGGTCCCCTCTCCTGGAAGGAGAGGGGGCGCGTCGCGGCCGCTCGATCCGCGATGGCGTCCTGCCGCCGCCCCTCAACTTCGACACCCCCTCGGTGGACACCGCTAACGGCCGCGTACCGCACGAGGCCAAGCGCAAGCGGGTGGATGTCGTGCTGTCGAACTCTTTTGGATTTGGTGGGACGAATGCGAGCTTGGTGATGCGGCGGGTGGATTGAACACGACTATCGGTCAATAATGCAATTTTATACCGCTTAGCATTGCAGTCCTATTATTTGACGCAAATGTTGCCTCCATGGAGGCACGGAGAGCCGATACTGCGTCGAACGCAGTATCATTTACTTTTATATTTACAATCTTACGCCGCGCAACGATCTATCGCTGTGCAACTTGAGCGCAGTGTTCCCGCCAGGGCCAAGCCGATGCTGTCCCGCCTGCTACAGGCGCAGTGAAGGTGGACGGGTTTGCGCATCCTTCGTCGGCGTGATGGGCTTTTTCGGCGCGAAGGCTACCGAAAGAGCTACAAGAACGCTCAAAATAAATACAATCGCCCGAAGAACATTGATGTGCCTGATTGCAAATGTAATTGGGGCTGACTTTTGAAGATGCGCCCCATTCTTGGTGATCAAATACAAAAAACTGCCCATACCCATTAAACAGCTAAAAACATATACAATTATAAACGCCCCGTTATCACCCGGACAACCTATCGGTTGTCGTGCGATCAAGAATACTAACATGATAAAGAACGGAGTCAGCAAAAATCCAGCAATGATGTTTCCGCGTCTCATCTCGATGGTCCTCATACCTTCAAGAAGGATCGTCTTCGTTTAGATCATACGGGCACGACCTTGACCATGAAAGAAGCCTTCCCGACCCCTGTCTAGGTCCGCGATAGGCGGAAGGGTATCGTGGGCGGCGGGTCAGAAACGTCGCCACTCGGCCGCGTCCGAACATCGGAGGGCACGCGCACGCCGTGTTCCTTCGCCCCTTCCGCAAATCCCCCATTTCGCCACAAAACCGACTAAGCTCGCACGCTTAACGGTCAGCCCCTCGCGCCCGCCCGGCGTCGCGCGAGCATGCCCCATGCCCTGCAAAGGACGGGGGGAGGGGGCCCTAGGCCCGAACAGGATGTCCATGTTCTTCCGCAAGCGCCCGAACCCCGAGCCCGTGCCGGCCGCCTCCGAGGAGCGGGCTCTGCCCCAGCGCGCCCTGCCGCGCAGCCCGAGCGAGGCGATCAAGCCCACGGCCGCGCCGCCGCCGCCGGACCTGCCCGAGCGCCGCCGGGGCGGCCTGCTCGCCACGGTCTCCGGGCTGCTCACCCTGTCGGTGGTGCTGGCCATCGGCGTGATGATCGGCATGACCCTGTTCGAGCGCCAGGTGAAGGAGCCGGGACCGCTGCCCGCCGACAAGGTCGTGGTGATCTCGCCCCGCAGCGGCACCTCGGAAATCGGCGAGGCCCTGTCGCGCGAGGGCGTCATCACCCACACGGCCCTGTTCGAGTGGGCCGCCCGCCTGAGCGGCAAGGCCCTCAAGGCCGGCGAGTACACGTTCAAGGCCCATGCCAGCATCAACGACGCCATCGAGACCCTGTCGTCGGGCCGGCAGGTCCAGCACGCCGTCACCTTCCCGGAGGGGCTGACGAGCGAGCAGATCGTGGCGCGGCTCAACGACAACGACATTCTCTCCGGCGACATCAACGAAATCCCGGCCGAGGGCGCGCTCCTGCCCGACACCTACAAGTTCGAGCGCGGCGCCACCCGCCAGCAGATCGTCAACCTCATGCGCGCCAAGCAGCGCGAGGTCCTGGCCGACATCTGGAAGCGCCGCTCCGCCGAGATCCCGGTCAAGACCCCTGCCGAGATGGTGACGCTGGCCTCCATCGTCGAGAAGGAGACGGGCCGCGCCGACGAACGGCCCCGCGTCGCCGGGGTGTTCGTCAATCGCCTCAACAAGCGCATGAAGCTGCAATCGGACCCGACCATCGTGTACGGGCTGGTGGGCGGGCGCGGCACCCTCGGGCGCGGCATCCAGCGCACGGAGATCGAGCGCGCCACGCCCTACAACACCTACGTCATCGAGGGCCTGCCGCCGGGCCCCATCGCCAATCCGGGCCGCGCGGCGCTCGAGGCCGTCGCCAACCCGTCGCGGACCAAGGACCTGTTCTTCGTCGCCGACGGCACCGGCGGCCACGCCTTCGCCGAGACGCTTGAAGGCCACTCGCGCAACGTCGCCCGCTGGCGCCAGGTCGAGCGCGCCCGCCAGGCCCCGACCCCGGACGCCGCCGTCGACAAGGTCGAGCCGGCGCCGGACCCCGCCCGCGCCTCGGCCTACGCCCCGGCCGACACCAACTTCGCCGGCGGCGCCGATCCGTCCGCGCCGCGCCCGAAGGCCTTCGACGCCTCGGAGGGCACCCGCCTCGACCCCCTGCGCAACAAGACCTTCGATTTGAATTCGCCCAAGAACGTGCCGGTGCTGAAGCCGCAGTGAGGGGGGGCGTGTGCATCCCCTCGCCCCGCTTGCGGGGAGAGGGCCGCGACGACCCCGTCGTCGGCGCGGCGAGGCGGCAGCCGACGGTGAGGGGGCGGCTCCGAACGAGCCTCCACCGGATAGACCCCCTCACCCCCGCTTCGGCTCCGCCTGCGCTCCCTGCCTGCACGCCGGGGTGCAGGCAGGCCTCTCCCCGCCCGGCGGGGAGAGGGGGGCGGCAACCGGTGTGGCTTTCCTCCGAACACGGTCCCCCAAAACCATGATCCTCTCCAGCATGACGGGGTTCGCCCGGGCCACGGGCACCACCGGGCCGGTGCAGTGGGCCTGGGAGGTCCGCGCCGTGAACGGGCGCGGCCTCGAGGTGCGCCTGCGGGTGCCCAACGGCTACGATGCGGCCGGGGAGGTCGCCCGGACCGCGTTGCAAAAGACCCTGGCGCGGGGGCAGTGCCAGCTGTCGCTCAACCTCTCCCGCCCCGACGCCGCCCCGCGCATCAGAATCAACGAAGGGCTGCTGGCCGAGCTCGCGGCGGCGGTGGCGCGGGTGCCGCGGCCCGAGGGCGTCGCCCCGGCGACCCTCGACGGGCTCCTGGCCCTGCGCGGCGTCATCGAGACCGAGGACGAGGCGGGCGTCGACGCCGACGCCCTCGCCCGCGACCTCGCCGCCGGGGTGGTGCGCCTCGTCACCGACCTCGTCGAGGCCCGCCGCGCCGAGGGGCGCCAGCTCCGGGGGATCATCGAGGGTCAGCTCGCCGAGATCAGCCGCCTGACCCGCGCCGCCGAGGAGTGTCCGGCGCGGAAACCCGAGGCCGTGCGGGCGCGCCTCGCCGCCACGGTCTCGACCCTCGTCGCCATCGGCAACCTCGACCCCGACCGCCTGCACCAGGAGGCGGTGCTGCTCGCGGCCAAGGCCGATGTCCGGGAAGAACTCGACCGCCTCGGGGCCCATCTCGCCAGCGCCGCCGACCTCCTGGCCCTGGGCGGCGCCATCGGGCGCAAGCTCGATTTCCTCGCCCAGGAGCTCGGCCGCGAGGCCAATACCCTGTGCGCCAAGGCGGGCGACATCACGCTGTCGCGGATCGGACTCGACTTGAAGGCCGTGGTGGAGCAATTCCGCGAGCAGGTTCAGAACGTCGAGTAGGTTTTTTTGCGATGCAGGCGACGGCCATCGAGCGGCGCGGGTTCATCCTCATCCTGTCCTCGCCCTCCGGCGCGGGCAAGACCACACTCACCCGGGCCGTCGCCGGCGATCCGAAATGGGGGCTCGACCTCTCGATCTCGGTGACCACCCGCGCCCGCCGCCCGTCCGAGATCGACGGCAAGCACTACAACTTCATCGACCGCGAGGCGTTCGACGCCCTCCGCGCCGCCGACAACCTGCTCGAATGGGCCGAGGTCCACGGCAATTTCTACGGCACCCCGCGCAGGCCCGTGGAGAAGGTGCTGGGCGCCGGCCGGGACATGATCTTCGACATCGACTACCAGGGCACCCGGCAGGTGCGGGCCAAGCTCAGCCACGACGTGGTGACGGTGTTCATCCTGCCGCCCAGCCTGGCCGAACTCCGCCACCGCCTGGAGCGCCGGGCCGAGGATTCGCCCGACACCATCGAGAAGCGCCTCGCCAACGCCCGCCTCGAGATCCAGCGCTGGAGCGAGTACGACTACGTCATCGTCAACGACGACCTCGACGACGCCTTCCGCTCCCTCGAAGGCATCCTCATCGCCGAGCGCCTGAAGCGCGACCGCCGCATCGGCCTGACGCCGTTCGTCGAGGGGCTTCTGGCGGAACCGGACTGATCTACTCCGGCACCACCGTGGCGCGGCGCGCCTCCAGCATCTGCCAGGCGATGAGCGCCGGCACGCCCAGCACCACGTCGGGCACACGCTTCGCCAGGGACAGGGCGAGCGCCGTGCCGGGGTCGAGGCCGAACAGGCCGCCGAGCAGCACGAACCCGCCCTCCTGCACCCCGAGGCCGCTCGGCACCGGGAACGCCGCCGACTTGATCGCCTGACTCAGCGCCTCGATCACCAGGATCTCGGTCCAGCTCACCCCGGCGATTCCGATGCAGGCGAGGGCGATCCAGATCTCCACGGCGCCCATGCCCCAGGCGAGGAGGTGGAGCCCGAACCCGGCGGCGATGTCGCCGCGCCGGCCCGGGGCCCAGACCGCGTCGAGGGCGTCGTACACCCCGCCCGGCGCGCCGTTCCGCGGTGCCACGGCCGCGCCGGCCCAGCGGCGCATCTGGCCCGTGGACCGGCGCACGAGGTCACGGGCCGCGCCGCTGCGCTGGACCGCGAAGAAGGCCGCGACGATCACCGCCGTCACGGCAAGGGCCCCCGCCGTCCACGTCGCCAGGGCCTCGGCGGTGCCGCCGCCGACCCGCGTCAGCAGCACCACGCCGAGCAGGGCGAACAGCCCCTGCGTCGCCACCTGCATCAGCATGTCGACGAGGATCGAGGCCGCCGCCAGGGGCCCCGCCACGCCCCAGAACGTCAGCAGCCGCCCGCCCACCACGTCGCCCCCCACCGAGGCCACGGGCAGCAGCACGTTGATGCCCTCGCGCACGAACCGCAGGATGAGGAACGCCCCGGCCTCCACTTTGGCGAGGCCGCCGAGGAGCCGTTGCCAGGCGAGCCCGCACACGGCGACGATGGCCGCCCGGACCAGGACGATGCCGATGAGGCCGACGGCGCCGATCCGCCCGAAGGCGTCGGCCACCGCATGGAGGTCGTGGGTCACCACGAGCCAGATGCCGAGCCCGAGGCCCAGCACCGTGCCGAGCAAGGGGAGCCGGCGCAGGATCGCCCGGCCGATCCGCCTCCGTCCGGTGGCGGGCGGGTTCATTCGGGGCGATCCTGCCGGATCGAGACGCTACGAACGGGCTTCATCGCGGACGCCGCCAGCCTCCGGTTCAGGGGATGCGCGACCCGGACCTGTCATCCTCCGGCGCACCCGGCGGCGTTAGCGTGGCTTTGGGGCCGAAATCGGGGAGGAGGGCGTCGAGGATCGCGTCCGGATCGCCGGACGGATCGACGAGGACGATGCGCCCCTGCGCGAGGCTCGCCGTCGTCGCCACCGCCACGGCCCGCTTCGGGCAGGGACCGAGGCAGCCCACCTCGACGAGGCGCGGCTTCGGGATGCGCCCCTTGAACGTCCCGGCACGCGCCTTCAGGGCCTGCTTGAGGACGGTGCGGATGCGGCCCTTCGGCAGGCCTTGACGCTTGGCGCATTTGGTGCAGACGAGGACGACGTCGCCGAATTTCGCCCTGGCGTAGCGGATCTTCTCGGGCGCCCGCGGCGCGGCTTCGGTGCCGGCGCGCTTCGCCGTCCGCGATTGCGCGCGCCGGGCCTTCGAATCCGCACGCGTTTCGTCGTTCGGGTCTCGTGTCATCGGGGTCCTCGGCGGGGTGGCGGCCCCGGCGTCTCCGCCGCCCACGCCTTAAAAAGGGCCGAAAAACGCGGGACTCGGCAGGGTAACGGCATGGGGTCGAAAGGGCTCCGCGCCGCGCCCGGGCGCGACGAGGCGCCGGATGCGCGGCGTGGGGCCGCGTTCGCGCGCCGAGCCTTCAGGAACCCGATGTGATGAATGTCGACGAGGTCAAGCAGTCGGAGCGCCTGCGCGGGGTCATCGACCTCGCCCTGCGGGCGGTTCCGGACCTGCGGCGCAACGCCGAGACCGTGGCGCCGATCCCGTCCGGCCGGGCCCCGGCCTTCCTGCGCAAGGCCGGCGAGCGCCTCGACTGGCGGCGCCTGCCGGGCCTGCGCCCGGCGTCCTCGAAGCCGCCCAACCTCACCATCGACCTGATCCGCAACTTCGGCGTCTTCGTGTTGCTGCCGACCCTGATGCTGGCGATCTACCTCTACGGCTTCGCCTCCAACCAGTACGTCGCGGAGGCACAGTTCACCGTCCGCGGCAATGTCGAGCCCATGGAAGAGGCGTCCGTCGGCCAGTTCGCCGACCTGATCCAGAAGCACAACAGTCAGGACAGCTTCATCGTCAAGGACTACATCCAGAGCCAGACCCTCGTGGCCAAGATGGAGGAATCGCTGAAGGTCTCGGCGATGTTCTCCCGCGACGAAGCCGACTTCTGGAGCCGCTACCGGCCGCCCCAGCCCATCGAGGATCTGACCCGCTACTGGCGCAAGCACGTGGTCGCCCGGATCGACGTGATCTCGGGCGTCATCACCCTCACGGTCCGCGCCTTCACTCCTCAGGACGCGCTGACCATCGCCAAGGCGGTGATCGCCCGCACGGAGGTGCTGATCAACCAGATCTCGCGCAACGCCCAGAACGACCTCATCGCCCATGCGGAGGCCGACGCGGTCCGGGCGCAGACCCGCCTGCGCGAGGCCCATCTCGCCCTGCAGACCTTCCGCAACCGCTGGGGCATCATCGATCCGGTCAAGGCGGCGGAGGCGACGCTGACCACCCTGGCCGGCCTGCGCAAGGATCAGCTCAAGGCCGAGACCGACCTGCAGGTCCTGCGCGGCTCGAACCTCGACGAGAAGTCCCGCAGTATCCAGACCCTTGTGGCCAACCTCGCGGCGATCCAGCAGCAGACCAAGCGCCTGCAGGATCAGCTCACGACGGAAGGGCTCTCGGGCTCCGATCCGTCGAACAACATGACCCGGGCGCTGCTCGAATACGAGGGCCTCCAGGTCGAGAAGACCATCGCGGGCAAGCTCAACGAATCGGCCAATCTCATGGTCGATCGGGCGCGCATTGCGGCCAACAAGCAGCAGATCTTCCTGGCGACGTTCGTACCGCCGGACGTGCCCATCGCCTCCATGTACCCGCAGCGGGGCTACGCCCTCACCGTCGGGTTCTTCTGTTTCCTGGTGCTGTGGAGCTCCATCGCCCTCATCGTCGCCGGCCTGAAGGACCAGCGGCTGTAGGCCGGCCCTCCCACACGCCCTCGCGTCGGGTCCGAGAAACCATGTCCGAATTCGCCGACCTCATCGCCCGTGCCGTCAACCCGTCCATGACCCGGGAGGCGCGGGAATCCGTCTACGGCGTGGTCAAGGAGGCGGTCCAGCGGCTCCAGACCCGCGACGGGATGGAGCCGGACGATCCGCGCATCGCCCTGCAGCAGCACCTCGTCGAGGAGACGATCCGCGACGTCGAAGCCGATATCGCCCGCTTCACCTCCCTGGAGAAGCTCGAGCGGGCGCACGCGGCGCAGGTCGCCGACGAGGCGGCGGCGGCGCGGCGGCGCTGAGCCTCAACCGTAGGCGGCAGCCGCCCGCACGCTGCCAGGCTCGGCCACGCTGAGCCCCGCATCGACATACTCGTTGAGCTTGTTGCGCAGGGTCCGGATCGAGATGCCGAGGATCTTGGCCGCGTGCGTCCGGTTGCCGAGGCAATGGTCCAGGGTGTCGAGGATGAGGTCGCACTCCACCTGTGCCACCGTCTGGCCGACGAGGCCGCGGGTCGCGGCCTCGGCCACGCGCGCGGCGCGCTCGGCCGGGCCGGCGGCGGCCCCGCCGATGCTCTCGCCCTCCGGCGTCAGGATCGCGTCCGGGCCGATCTCCGGGCCGGACGCCAGCAGGACGGCGCGGTGGAGGGTGTTCTCGAGCTCGCGCACGTTGCCGCGCCAGGGGTTGGCGCAGACCAGGGTCTGCGCCGCGCGGCTGAGGGGCCGCACGGGGACGCCGTTCACCTCGGCGTATTTCCGGGCGAAGTGGCCGGCGAGTTCGAGGATGTCGGCCGGGCGCTCGCGCAGGGGCGGCAGCTTCAGGTGGACGACGTTGAGGCGGTAGTACAGGTCCTCGCGAAAAGTGCCCTTGCGGACCTCGTCGAGGAGGTTGCGGTTCGACGTGGCGAGCACCCGGATGTCGACCTTGACCGGGGCCGAGCCGCCGACCCGGTCGATGACCCGCTCCTGCAGGGCGCGCAGCAGCTTCGCCTGCAGCCGAACGTCCATCTCCGAGATCTCGTCGAGGAGGAGCGTGCCGCCGCTGGCCTCCTCGAACCGACCGATGCGGCGCGCCACGGCCCCGGTGAAGGCGCCCTTCTCGTGGCCGAACAACTCAGATTCGAGGAGGGCTTCGGGGATCGCCGCGCAGTTGACGCAGACGAAGGGCTTGGCCGTGCGGTTGGACTTGCCGTGGACGTGGCGGGCCAGCACCTCCTTGCCGGTTCCGCTCTCGCCGGTGATGAGCACGGAGGCCTCCGAGCGAGCGACCTGATCGGCGAGCTTGACCACGCGCTCCATGGAGGCGTCGCGCCAGACGAAGGCGCGCCCGTCCTCGGAGACCGCCTGCAGCACCGCGGCGATGAGTTCCGGATCGGGGGGCAGGGGGATGTATTCGCGAGCGCCCGCCTGGATCGCCGCCACCGCCGCCTTGGCGTCCGTGGCGATGCCGCAGGCGATGACGGGGGTGCGGATGCGCTCGTCGGTGAGCGCCGTGACGAGCTCGCGGATCGGCAGGCCGACGTCGATCATGATGAGATCGGCGCCCTTGGCGCGCAACACAGCCAGGCCCTGCGCCAGACTCTCGGCGTTGGTGACCGCCGCGCCCCGGTTCATGGCGATCTTGGAGGCGGTGACGAGTTCGCCGTTGAGGCGTCCGATGATGAGAAGCCGCATGGCTCAAGGTCTCCGTGTCGGGGCCTCGCGCGGGCGCGCGGTGGGCCGGGATGGGTCAGTGATCGTTCTTGATGATCTCGGTCATGGTCACGCCGAGGCGGTCCTCGACGAGGACGACCTCGCCGCGGGCGACGAGGCGGTTGTTGACGAAGATGTCGATGGCCTCGCCGACCTTGCGGTCGAGTTCCAGCACCGCGCCGGGCTGGAGCCGCAGCAGGTCGCCGATGGGCATGCGCGAGGAGCCGAGGACCGCCGAGACCACCACGGGCACGTCGAAGACCTGCTCGAGATCGGCCGCGCTCTTCGGCGTGGTCGGCGCCTCGCGGATCGATTCGGTGCCGAGCCCGTCGAAGGAGGCATCCATTCCGTTGAGCTGCGGCAGGGTGAAGTCGTCGGACATCGGGGACTTTCAGGGATGTGGAACGGGCGAAAACGCAGGTCGGCGGATCGATCAGGTCGGTATGCCGAGGGCGTCGAGCACGGCGGCCTCGATGCGGGCGCGGTCGCGCACCACGCCGCCATCGGCCCATTCCATGCGGGCGTCGCCGGGGGCGAGGTCGGGTTCGCCCAGCACCACGAGCCGGCCCTCGAACCCGCGCTCGCGCGCCAGGCGCTTCACCAGGGTCTCGACCTCGTCGACGAGGCTCTCGTGGACGCGCACCACGAGGTGGGGCACGCCGCGCAGGTGCTGGAGGGCGGCCCGGGCCGCGTCGCCGATGGCGGCGAGGGGCTGGGCGTCCAGGGCCTCGCCGGCGAGGCGGCGGGCGAGCGCCACGGCGAAGTCCATGGCCTCGCCATCGCGCTCGGCGTCGCGGGCATCCGACTGGCCGAGAAGGCCGGCGGCGGCGAGGCCCATGCGGGTGAGGGCGTCGGCCATGCGAGCTTGCGCCTGCGCCTCGGCCTGGGCGCGGCCCTCCTGCATGCCCCGGGCGTGGGCCTCGGCCACGGCGGCAGCCAGGGACAGGTCCTCCTGAACCGCGGCGGCGCTGCTCGGGCGAGGCCGGAAGTCGGTGTCGAACAGGAAGGGGCGGGCGTTCAATAGACCAGCTCCTCTTCGCCGCTCGACTTGGCGATCATGATCTCGCCCTTCTCGGCCAGCTCCTTGGCGAGTTCGGTCATCTTGGCCTGGGCCTCATCGACGTCCTTGAGGCGGATCGGCCCCAGCGACCCCATCTCGTCGGTGATGTTCTTGGCCGCGCGGGTGGACATGTTGCCGAGGAAGAAGCCGCGGACGCGCTCGTCGGCGCCCTTCAGGGCCCGGCACAGGGTGTCGTTGTCGACCTTGCGCAGGAGAGTCTGCACGCTGCCCGGATCGAGCTTGAGCAGATCCTCGAAGGTGAACATGAGCTGGCGGATCTTCTTTGCCGAACCGCGATTGGCCTGATCGAGGGCGGAGAGGAAGCGCCCCTCGGTCTGGCGGTCGAAGGCGTTGAACACGTCGGCCATGAGTTCGTGGGCGTCCCGGCGCGTCGTCTGGGCGATGGTGGAGACGAACTCGACGCGCAGGGTTTCCTCGATGTGGCGCAGGGCCTCCTTCTGCACCGTCTCCATGCGCAGCATCCGGTTCAGGACGTCGATGGCGAAGTCCTCGGGCAGGATGGTCAGCACCTTCGCGGCGTATTCGGAGCGGACCTTCGAGAGCACCACCGCCACCGTCTGCGGATACTCGTTGCGCAGGAACGAGGCGAGGATCTCGGGGTCGATCTGGGTCAGGCTGGCCCAGACGCGCTTGCCCGAGGCGCCCTTGATCTCCGCCATGATCGAGGAGACCTGATCCTGCGGGAAGATCTTGAGCAGGAGCGACTCGGTCCGTTCGAAGTTCGAGGTGATGCCGCCGCCCGACGACAGGCGCGAGACGAAATCGACGATGAGCTTCTCCACGGTCTCGGCTTCGAGGGAGCCGAGCTGGACCATGGCGTGCGAGACCTTCTTGATCTCGTCCTCGTCGAGCATCTGCCAGATCGGCGCGCCGTCGGTGTCGCCGAGCAGCAGCAGCAGGGCCGCGGCGCGCTGCGTGCCGGGCATGGCGGCGAAGGCCGCACTCCCGGCATCGGTCAGTGCCGATGCGATGTTCAAACCCGAGGACATGGCCTCAACTCCCAGGACGACGCACGAAGGACAGGCGGACGAATCTCAGTTGTCGTTGATCCAGTTGCGCAGGACCTCGACGGTCTCGCCCGGACTGGCGCGGACCATATCGACCACGCGCTGCACCGTTTCGGCCTGGACCTGACCGTTGATCTTGGCGAAATCGACGAGCCGGGCGGTGGGGTTGTCGCGCGGCGCCAGCATCCCATCCAGGGCCGGATCACCGGTGGTCGCGGACGGGCCGGCCACGAGGGCGATGGCGACGGGCTCGGTGGTGAGCACCTTGCGCAGGAGCGGCCGCACCACGGCGAGCAGCACGATGAGGGTGAGCATCGCCAGGACCGTCAGTTCGACGATGCGCATGACGTCCTCCTTGGAGGGGGACATCAGGGACTGGAGAAGGCTCGCTTCGACGAATTCGGGCGCGGCCGGCGATTCGGCGAAGCGCAGGTTGACCACCTCCACCTGATCGCCCCGCGCCTTGTCGAAGCCGATGGCCATGCGCACGAGGGTGGCGATGCGTTCGACCTCGGCCGCCGGGCGCGGCTGATAGGCGAGCTTGCCATCCGCCCCCGGGGCGTAGGCCCCGTCCACGAGGACCGCCACGGAGAGCCGCTTGACCCGGCCGCCCTCGACCACCTCGGTCTTGGTCACCCGCGAGATCTCGTAGTTGGTGGTTTCCTCGTTCTTGTTGGTGGAATCCTTCTGGGCCGGGGCGGCGCCCGGCTGATTGGCGCCCGGCAGCTCGTTGCCGACGCTGACCGCCCCCTCCGCGCCCCCCGTCAGGGAATTCTCCGTGCGGGTCTGGGTGGAGCGCACGACGCGGCTCTCGGGGTCGAAGCTCTCGGAGCGGCTCTCGATGCGGTTGACGTCGAGCTCGGCGCTGACCTGGACCCGGGCGCGGCCGGCACCGACGATGCCGGCGACGATCTCCTCGATCTGCGACCGCAGGCGCCGCTCGAGGCCGACCTGCTTCTCCTCCAGGCCGAGGCCCTTGTCGGCCTCGGCGTCGCGGGCCCCATCGGCCAGGAGCCGTCCGCGCTCGTCGACGATGGAGACCCGCTCGGGCTTGAGCCCCTCCACCGCCGAGGCGGTGAGGTGGCGGATGGCCCGGACCTGGGACGGGTCGAGGTCGCCCATGAGCTTGAGGACGATGGCGGCGCTTGGCACCTCGCGGTCGCGCTCGAACAGGCGCCGCTCGGGGATGACGAGGTGGACGCGCGCCGCCTGGACCCGGCCGATGGCGCGGATCGAGCGGGACAGCTCGCCCTCCAGGGCCCGAAGGTGGTTCACGTTCTGGACGAAGTTGGTCGACGAGAAGGCGTCGCCCTTGTCGAAGATCTCGTAGCCGACGCCGGCCTGACTCGGCAGGCCCTTGCCGGCGAGATCCATGCGCAGGCGGGGCAGATCGGCGCGCGGGGCCATGACGGTCTGCCCGGCGTCGCCCTTGGTCTCGTACTTGATGCCGCGCGCATCGAGGTCGCGGATCACGGCGGAGGAGTCCGACATGGACAGGTCGGCGAACAGGACGCCCATATCGGGCTTGGAAACCCGCAGGATCACGAAGGCGAAGAAGCCGATCAGGGTCATGGTGACGGCGGCCATGGCGGCCAGCCGCGCCGGCCCCAACTTCGTCACCAGTTCGAGAACCGACTTCACCGCGCGACGCACCCAACCGAACCGGCGTGGCGGACCGCCCGCCTTCGCCCGGCAAAATTTGCCCAGGCC
The DNA here is from genome assembly GCF_008039485.1 of Methylobacterium sp. WL69. NCBI lineage: Bacteria > Pseudomonadati > Pseudomonadota > Alphaproteobacteria > Hyphomicrobiales > Methylobacteriaceae > Methylobacterium > Methylobacterium sp. WL69. The sequence goes on from NZ_VRUZ01000022.1 coordinate 29,266, forward strand.
GTGGTTAGCGGCCGGTTAACGAATGGGCGGGCACCCCGGAAAACCGGGGCCCGCGGCACCCTGAATGCGAAAAGACCGCGCCCCGGGGAGGGCGCGGTCTTTCGGGGGATCACCGGGGGTCTCCGCCGCTGATCCAGGGGGCGATGGCGGTGGCCTCGTGAGCCGTGACCATCGCAGCGTCGGCGGGCTCCGTCAGTGCCGGTAGTGCTGGATGCGCGTGGTGCGCAGGCCGGCCAGACCGTGCTGGTCGATGGAGAACTGCCAGCTCAGGAACTCCTCGGTGGTGAGGGTATAGCGCTGGCAGGCCTCTTCGAGACTGAGCAGGCCACCCCTCACGGCGGCGACCACCTCGGCCTTGCGACGGATCACCCAGCGACGGGTGGTCGTCGGCGGAAGATCGGCAATGGTTAATGGACTACCATCAGGCCCGATCACGTACTTCACTCTCGGGCGGCTTGGTTCGGTCATGATACGCTCTACAACTCGACTGACCTGTCGAGATTGGAAGCTACTTGCGCCCACTTAAAATATGTTGAAGCGGAACGATCGCATCTGATTCGTCACGACGCTCATGTGGACAACCCTGTTCCGATGCTCCGCACGCTGCCGATGGGCACCCGGGCGGAGTCGATGAGGAGCACCGGCGCGGTGCCGCTGAGATCGACGCCGTCGACCTTCCCGGTGATCTGCGTATCGACGCTGACCTGGGTGCCGGTGGCGTCGCGGGCGTCCACCTTGATGGAGTAGGTCCCCGCCGGCGCATTCATGCCCGTGGACGCCCGCCCGTCCCAGAGATAGGTCTGTGCCCCGGCCGGCATGGCCTTCGACTGGGTCGCCACCACGTTGCCCTTCGCGTCCGTGATGGTGATGGTCGCCTGGGTGGCGGCGCGCGAGGGCGTCAGGGTCCAGGTGGCCGACCCATCGGCCAGATCCGCCGTCTTGCCATCGGCGGTGACGGTCTGACCGATGAAGCCCGTGGCCGAGGACGAACTCGACGCCTTGGCGTTGGTCAGGATCGAGTCGAGGCGGTCGTTCGACTTCAGCTGCTGTTCGACGCCGGCATATTGCACGAGCTGCTGGGTGAACTGATTCGTGTCCATGGGGTCGAGGGGATTCTGGTTCTTGAGCTGCGTGGTGAGCAGCGTCAGGAACTGGGTGAAGTTGCCCGCGATCTCCTGGGAGGAGGTCTTGGTGGCGGAACTCGCCGAAGCGGCGGCGTTCGCGACGCTGCTGATGCCGGATGACATGATGGGGTGCCCCTCAGATTCGGATGTCGAGGCCGGTCAGGCCCCTCAAGCTGCGCACGGGAACGGGCGCGAGGGCGGCGCGGCCCTCGGGCTGGCCGGGAAGGCCCGGACCGCCCGGACGGCCATCGGGATGGCGTCCGTCCGATCCTTGGCCGTCGGCGCCCCGGCCGCCGGATTGCGTGTCGCTGCGCAGGGAAACATTGATGTTGGCCTCGGACGCGTCGAGGCCGGCCTGCGACAGGGCCTGCTGCAGGCTACCGGTGTCGCGCTGGAGTAGGGCGAGGGTCTCGACGCGGTCGACCACGAGGTGGGCCATCACGGTGCCGCGCTCCTTGTCGATGTCGAGGCTGACGTCGATGCGGCCGAGGTCTCCCGGATCGAGGCGGATCTCGAAATGGTTCGAGCCCTGGAGCGAGCGCAGGCCGATGGTCATGGGTACGGCGCCGAGGGGGACCGCGGCCGCCGCCGGCGCAGGGGGCTGGGTCGCTGCCACCGATGGCGCTTGGGTCGACGCGGTGGATGCCACGGAGGCGCCCGGCAGCAGGGAATCGAAGCTCTCCCGAACCTGCGGTAGGCCATCCGGCAGGGCGATCTCTCCGACGGCGGCCTTGGCGTCGTGCACCGCCACCGCCGGGTCGGCCTTGCCCGCCGTGGCAGCCCCAGGCCGGGCGTCGGCGGCGGCGCCTGGCCCTTCGCCCTGCGATGGCCCGAGCGCGCCGGCCGGGGGTTGGACCGCGCCCGACGAGGATGGAATTGGATTGGCGGGCGCCTCGTCCTCGGCGGTCGAGGCTTGAGCGCCATGGTGCACCGGGCTGTGCGGCACCGGACTCGGGGGAGGGGGCGGTGGCGGGAGGAAACCGAGGGCGAGGAGCGAGGCGTCCGGTTCTTCGATGGAGGCCTCCGCGGCTTCGCCGTCGTCCTCCGTCCCGTCCGTGACGGTTTCCTCCGCGGCGCCGGTCTCGACGGTCGTTCCCGCACCGGCGATCACCGTGGCCGCCACGGCCGCCTCGGGCGACCCCGTCGTGCCGGCTGCCGCGGCAGCGGCTCGGTCGCGCGCCGCTCCTGTCACCTCGGCCCCGGTCTGATCCAGGGGAGCCTTGCCCAAGCCTCCTTGGCCTAAGGAAGCTTGGCCTAAGGAAGCTTGGCCTAAGGAAGCTTGGCCTAAGGAAGCTTGGCCTAAGGAAGCTTGGCCTAAGGAAGCTTGGCCTAAGGACTTCTGCCCCAAGGACACCTGGCCCGACGGGTCCGCATCCGGCGGCGCCGTCGCCGTCTCAGGGGAGGCGGGTCGGTCGCGGGCGATCCGCTCCGGCGCAGGGGGCCGCTCGGATCGGACCGACTTGTCCGGGCGGTCTCGCTGCGAACGGACATCCTCGGTTCGCGCATCGCGTGATCGCACGTCCTGCGTTCCAGTATCCCGGGTTCGTAAGTCTCGGGCACCCGTGCCCTGGAAGGAGCGGTCCTGGGTGCGGGTCGTCTGTGCGCGGATCTCCTGCGACCGCGGCTGCGTTCGGTCAGGCTCGGGATCGCGGATCGCGAAGACGGGCCGTGACGCCGCCGGCGCCTGGGCACGGGCCGGGGTCGGCGTCGCACGGCGCAGGAGGAAATCCGTTTCGAGAAACGCTTGCGCCATGGGTCCGAGGTCTCCTTGGCCAGGGTGGAGCAAGGGCCGAGCCACACCGCTCGACCGGTCAATCCTCTGATCCATATGGATATTTCCGACATCGTCGGCGGACGGTCCGGCCGAACCTGCCCGGCGCCCGGCAGGATTTGCCGGGTCGCCCCCCGGGAGCGCGGGACGCCTCCCTGGAACTCGGACGCGAGGACCGCTATAGACTCGCGCCCGGGACCGGATCGGCCCCGCCGGCGAAACTGGGCGCGATGAATTCCCTCGATCTTCCCAAGGCCCCGCACGAGACGCGCGTCGTCGTCGCCATGTCCGGCGGCGTCGATTCCTCCGTCGTGGCCGGGCTGCTGAAGCGCGAGGGCTACGACGTCGTCGGCATCACCCTCCAGCTCTACGACCACGGCGCGGCGACCCATCGCAAGGGGGCCTGCTGCGCCGGTCAGGACATCCACGACGCCCGCCGCGTCGCCGAGGCCCTGGGAATCCCGCACTATGTCCTCGATTACGAGGACCGTTTCCGGGAATCCGTGATCGACCGCTTCGCCGAGAGCTATCTCGCCGGCGAGACCCCGATCCCGTGCGTCGAGTGCAACCGCTCCATCAAGTTCCGCGACCTCCTGGCGACGGCGCGCGACCTCGACGCGGACGCCCTGGCCACGGGCCATTACGTCGCGAGCCGCGCCCTGCCGCAGGGCGGGCGCGGTCTCTACCGTGCCCTCGATCCGGCCCGCGACCAGAGTTACTTCCTCTACGCCACCACCGCGGAGCAGCTCGACTTCCTGCGCTTCCCCTTGGGCGAACTGCCCAAGGACGAGACCCGGCGCCTCGCCCATGAACTCGGCCTGTCGGTGGCCGAGAAGGCCGACAGCCAGGACATCTGCTTCGTGCCGCAGGGACGCTACGCCGACGTGATCGCCCGCCTGCGGCCCGACGCGGCCCGGGCCGGCGACATCGTCGATCTCTCGGGGCGGGTACTGGGCCGCCACGAGGGCATCATTCACTACACCGTCGGTCAGCGCCGGGGCCTGCGCCTCGCCGTCGGCGAGCCCCTCTACGTCGTGCGCCTGGAGCCCGAAGCCGGCCGGGTCGTCGTCGGCCCGCGCGAGGCCCTGGCCACCAGTCGTATCCGGCTGACGGACGTGAACTGGCTCTCCGACCGGCCGCCCGTGGATCTGCCCGTCGCCGTGCGGGTGCGCTCGACACGCGAACCCCGCCCGGCCCACCTCACCCTCGACGCCGCCACCGGCACCGCCGAGATTGTCCTGGCGACGCCCGAGGACGGCGTCTCGCCGGGACAGGCCTGCGTGATCTACGCCGATGACGACCCCCGCGCGCGCGTCCTCGGCGGCGGCACCATCCGGCGGGTCGACGCGTTGCAGGCTGGGGCCGCGCAGGCGGCCTGATCCACCCTTCACTCCCCTACAGGACTTCGAGATCGACATGCTGAGCGAGCCGCGGGAGGCCGGTCCGAGCACGGCCCTGATGCGCAAGGCCTATGCCCGCTGGGCACCGGTCTACGACGTCGTCTACGACAAGCTGACGGAGCCCGCCGCGCGCGATGCCGTGGAGGCGGCCGTGGCCTGCGGGCCCCGCATCCTCGAGGCCGGCGTCGGGACCGGCCTGTCGCTCGGCTACTACCCGCGCACCAGCTTCGTCTGCGGGGTCGACCTGTCCGAGGACATGCTCAAGCGCGCCCGCGCCAAGGTGCGTCGGCGCGGCCTCACCCACGTGCGCGGTCTCCAGGTGATGGATGTCTGCCGCCTCGGCTACGCCGATGCCAGCTTCGACGCCGTGGTGGCGCAGTTCCTCATCACCCTGGTGCCGGACCCGGAGGGCGCCCTGTCCGAGTTCCTGCGGGTAGTGCGCCCGGGCGGCGAGATCGTACTCGCCAATCATTTCGGGCAGACCGACGGCCCCATGGCCAAGGTCGAGGAGATCGTCGCCCCGCTCTGCACCAAGATCGGCTGGTCGTCGGACTTCAAGTCCACGCGGATCGAGGCCTGGGCGCGGGCACACGGCGTCGAGTTCATCGGCGTCGCCCCGACCTTCCCGGGCGGCTTCTTCAAGATCCTGCGGATGCGCAAGCCCGGTTGAGGCCGCGCCCCCGCGCCCCCGAAGGTCGAGCCCGGAGCGTTCACCGCGCCCCGGGCTTTTTCGTACCGTCGCCCTGGAATTTCATCCTCTCACGAGCCTCCTCCGCGCGGTGCATCCGGGCCGAAGCGTGGCTGTGGCGAGGTCGCAACACCCCAAAACCATCCAGACTTTGCCTTGGGAGGCGCCTGCCCCCGCCGCGATCCCGCCATAAACCGGGACCACCTCAGGCCGTGCGGTAAACGGTAGTCCCCCCAACGCTTTACCGCAGAGTTCCGAGTCATTCCGAGAGTGATCCACGTGGGTTCGCGCGCCGTCCGCTGAGGGCTCGCGCGCCCCGTCGGGACGCCGGACGACCGGACCTCACGGTTGAGCGTAGCAGGCCGGGGCGGCGAGATTGACCATGGACGCGCGCAACACCGACAAGTCCAAGCTCCCGAGCCGTCACGTGACGGAGGGACCCGAGCGCGCGCCCCACCGCTCGTACCTTTATGCCATGGGTCTCACCAAGGAGCAGATCCATCAGCCCCTCGTCGGCGTGGCATCGTGCTGGAACGAGGCGGCCCCGTGCAACATCTCGCTGATGCGCCAGGCGCAGGCGGTCAAGAAGGGCGTTTCCGCCGCCCACGGCACCCCGCGCGAGTTCTGCACCATCACGGTCACCGACGGCATCGCCATGGGCCATGCCGGCATGCGCGCCTCCCTGCCGTCCCGTGAGGTCATCGCCGATTCCGTCGAGCTGACCATGCGCGGCCACGCCTACGACGCCCTGGTTGGCCTCGCCGGCTGCGACAAGTCCCTGCCCGGCATGATGATGGCCATGGTGCGCCTCAACGTGCCGTCGATCTTCATCTATGGCGGCTCGATCCTGCCCGGCTCGTTCCGCGGCCGGCCCGTCACCGTGCAGGACCTGTTCGAGGCGGTCGGAAAGGTCGCCGTGGGCGACATGAGCCTCGACGACCTCGACGAGTTGGAGCAGGTCGCCTGCCCCTCGGCCGGCGCCTGCGGCGCGCAGTTCACCGCTAACACCATGGCCACCGTGTCCGAGGCCATGGGCCTCGCGCTGCCGTACTCGGCCGGCGCCCCGGCCCCCTACGAGATCCGCGACAGATTCTGCATGACGGCGGGCGAGAAGGTGATGGAGCTCATCGCCAAGAACATCCGTCCGCGCGACATCGTCACCCGCAAGAGCCTCGAGAACGCGGCGGCCGCCGTCGCGGCGTCGGGCGGCTCCACCAACGCGGCTCTGCACCTGCCCGCCATCGCGCACGAGTGCGGCATCAAGTTCGACCTGTTCGACGTCGCCGAGATCTTCAAGCGCACGCCCTACATCGCCGACCTGAAGCCGGGCGGGCGCTACGTCGCCAAGGACATGTTCGAGGTCGGCGGCATCCCGCTCCTCATGAAGACGCTCCTCGACCACGGCTTCATGCACGGCGACTGCATGACGGTCACCGGCCGCACCATGGCCGAGAACATGGAGCGCGTGCACTGGAACCCCGACCAGGACGTGGTGCGGGCCGCCAACACCCCCCTGACCCCGACCGGCGGCGTCGTCGGCCTGCGCGGCAACCTGGCCCCCGAGGGCGCCATCGTGAAGGTCGCGGGCATGCCGGCGGAGGCCCAGGTCTTCACCGGTCCGGCCCGGGTGTTCGACGGCGAGGAAGCCTGCTTCGAGGCCGTCCAGAAGCGCACCTACCGGGAGGGCGAGGTTCTCGTCATCCGCTACGAGGGCCCGAAGGGCGGTCCCGGCATGCGCGAAATGCTCTCCACCACCGCAGCCCTCTACGGCCAGGGCATGGGCGACAAGGTCGCGCTCATCACCGACGGGCGGTTCTCGGGCGCGACGCGCGGCTTCTGCGTCGGCCATGTCGGGCCGGAAGCCGCCATCGGCGGCCCCATCGGTCTCCTGAAGGATGGCGATATCATCACCCTCGACGCCATCAACGGCACCCTCGACGTCGCCGTGAGCGACGCGGAGTTCGCCACGCGCCGGGCCGCGTGGACGCCGCGCACCAACACGGCGACCTCCGGCTACCTGTGGAAGTACATGCAGACCGTCGGTCCCGCCGTGGACGGCGCCGTGACCCATCCGGGCGGCGCCCAGGAGACGCACACCTATGCCGACATCTAGGACCGCCCTCGGCCGCCCCGCGCGGCCGGTCCGGGCCGCTCCGGGTCGGCCCACGCGCGGACGGCTGCGCGTCGCCATGGCGGCCGGGCTCCTGCTCCTGTGCGGAATTCCCGTGGAGGCGCTGGACGCCACTGCACGCACGCCCGTGCCCCCGGCGGGCTACCGCACGGCCCGCGAGGCCCTGCGCTCCGGGGTTCGTGACTACAACGCCGGCGACAAGGAGGGCGCCGCGCGCGCCCTGGAATACGCCGCCGGCCAGGGCCACGCCCTCGCCCTGTGGAAGCTCGGCCGCATGTACGCCGAGGGCGACGGGGTGCCCCACGACGATCTCAAGGCGTTCGAGTTCTTTTCCCGCATCGCCGACGACACCACCGACGACGGCCCGGACGCCCAGAACTCGGGCGTGATGGCCAGCGCCTTCACGGCGTTGGGCGCCTACTTCCTCGACGGGATCAAGGGCACCTACGTTCGCCCGAACCCGGAACGCGCCTACGACATGTTCAACTACGCGGCGTCGTATTTCGGCGATCCGAACGCCCAGTACAACCTCGCCCGGCTCTACCTCGACGGCACCGGTGTCGAGGCCGATCCGCGCCAGGCCGCACGCTGGTTCAATCTCGCGGCCGAGAAGGGCCACGCTCCGGCTCAGGCGCTCCTCGGCGAACTGCTCGTCAACGGCCAGGGCGTGCCGAAGCAGCGCGCCCGCGGCCTGATGTGGCTGTCCCTGGCCCGCGAGGCGGCGCAGGGCCGCAAGGACGACTGGATCGTCGCCCTCTACGACAAGGCCTGGACGGCGGCGAGCGAGGACGACCGCCAGACCGCGCAAGCCCAGGCTTCGCAGGCCCAGACCCAGGTGACGGGCTCGGCGCGGCGCCGACGCTGAGATAACCCTCCCAGCGTCGGCCGATCGATCTTACGGATTCGTGCGTGCGGCGAGCGCCGTGACGAAGGACGGACGCTCCAGGGTCGCGGCGACGTACCGGGCGAGCTTCGGCCAGCGGCCGGCATCGACCGTCTCGTCGGCCAGATGCAGGTTGTGGAAGCCCGTCGCCACCGAGATGTCGGCGATGCTGAAGGCGTCGCCCACGAGGTACGGTCCGTCGATCTGCGCCTCGAGGTAGTCGTAGATCTTCGGCAGATCCTGTGTCAGCGCCTTCGTCACGGCGGCCTCGTCGCCGGGCTGGCCCAGGAGTTTGGGCTTCACGATCCGGTTGGCGAACGGTGCGATGATCACCGGAAACATCTCGGTATCGCCGAACTTGTCGAACCAGATCGCGCGGCCGCGGGCCTTGGCTTCCGTCGGCAACAGGGCCGGACTCGGGTGCTTCGCCTCGATGTAGAACAGGATCGCGGATGAATCGGCGAGGAGGAAACCGTCATCGTCGATGGCCGGGATCTTGCCGAGCGGGCTTGCGGCCTGGAACGCGGCATCGGGATCATGGAAGAACAGCGGGATGTGCTCGGCGCTCACGTCCTTCTCGGCGAGGGCCACGAGGACCTTGCGGACGTAAGGGGAGTAGCCAGTACCGTAGAGTTTCACGTGGGAAGGCTCCTTTTGCCGGGGGGATGGCGTGCCAACCCATGACGGGCCGCTTGGTTCAGGAGGGGCCGCCCCGCGTCAGGCGAGTTCCACCGTCACCGCCACGTGGTCGGACGGCTTCTCCTGCCCGCGGAGGTGCTTCTGCACCGAGGCCGAGACGAGGCGATCGGCGGCCTGCGGCGAAAGCAGGAGGTGGTCGATGCGGATGCCGGCATTCCGGTTCCAGGCGCCGGCCTGATAGTCCCAGAAGGTGTAGAGGCCAGGCTTCGGATCGCAGGCGCGCAGGGCCTCGGTGAAGCCTTCGGCCAGGAGGGCGCGGAAGGCCGCCCGGGTCTGGGGCAGGAACAGGGCGTCGTTCGCCCAGGCCGCCGGATCGGACGCGTCCTCGGGCTCGGGGATCACGTTGTAGTCGCCGGCGAGGACCACGGCCTCCTCGCGGTCCAGGAGCGTGCGGGCGTGCCGGCGCAGGCGCTCCAGGAAGGCGAGCTTGTAGGGGTATTTCGGGCTGTCGACGGGATTGCCATTGGGCAGGTAGATCGAGGCGACGCGCACGGGTGCCGTATCCTCCCCCGAGACCAGGCCTTCGATGTAGCGGGACTGCTCGTCGGTCTCGTCGCCGGGCAGGCCGCGCCGGACCTCACGGAGGGTGAGGGGCGCGCGCACCAGCAGGGCGACGCCGTTATAGGCCTTCTGGCCGAGGGTCTCGACGGCATAGCCCGCCGCCTCGATCTCGGCGCGCGGGAACGCCTCGTCCTGGCACTTCAGCTCCTGCAGGCAGACCACATCGGGCTTGGCCCCGTCGAGGAATCCCACGAGATGGCCGACCCGCTGCTTGATGGAATTCACGTTCCAGGTGGCGATCCGCATGGGGGCTGGGTGTCCTGAACTCTCGGCATGCCCGTCATCGTGGCTTCGCGGGGCGGTGGCAAGCGGGATGGGTTTTTCGCGGGGGGTGGGGCCAACATGGATGAGACGTGGTTCGCGCCCGTCTGCGCCTATTGCGAGCGAGCGGATGGCAGCTTCTGGGCCGAGCCCGTCAACGCGCTGTCGAATGCCGCCTTCCTGATCGCCGCCGGAGCGGTCGCCTGGCGGGAGCGCCGGGCACCACGGCGCGATCCCGTTGTCCTGGGCCTCGCCGGCCTCGTCGCCGTGATCGGCCTCGGCTCGTTCCTGTTCCACACCCTCGCCGTGCGCTGGTCGCTCCTGGCCGACGTCATCCCCATCGCGGCGTTCATCCACGCCTACTTCTTCCTGGCCATGCGGCGCTTCTTCGCGTTCGGGCCCGGGCCGGCGCTGGCCGCGACCCTGCTGTTCGCGGCCTTCGGCTTCGGCCTGGAACCGGCGCTGGACATCCTCTTCGGCCCCGCACTCGCGGCCGCCACCAACGGCTCCCTCGGTTACGCTCCGGCGATCCTGGCCCTCCTGGGGGTCGGGACCGGTCTGCTCATGCCCCGGGGCGGGCACGACCCCGCCCGCCATGCGGCCGGCATCAGCCTGCTCTGCCTCGCCGGCCTGTTCGCCCTGTCGCTGGCGTTCCGCACCCTCGACCGGAGCCTGTGTGCGAGCCTGCCCCTGGGCACGCACTTCGTCTGGCACGTCCTCAACGCCGGGGTGCTCGGCGGTCTCCTCGTCACGGCGCTCCGTTACCGGGCGCGCCGAGGCTGAACCCCACCGGCGGATTTGTTGCACCCCCCTGGGATTCGTTGCAGAAGAGCCCGCCGCTCCCCGACCGGAGCGAACGGAACGACCCGTGGACGGTCGCCCCGTACCGGGCCCGCCCCGAACGGCCCATGGAAGATGACGGATCGCGCGCCATGAAACAGAGCCTCCGCCTCGGCGTCGCCGGCCTCGGCACCGTCGGTGCCGCCGTGGTCCGCATGGTCGCCCGCCGGGCCGACGCGCTTGCCGCCGCCAGCGGCCGCGAGGTCCGCATCACCGCCGTGTCGTCCCGTGACCGGGGCCGCGACCGGGGCCTCGATCTCGCCAGCGTCACCTGGTTCGACGATCCCGTGGCGCTCGCCGCCAGCCCGGACATCGACTGCGTGGTCGAGCTCATCGGCGGTGCCGAGGGCCCGGCCAAGGCCACGGTGGAGGCCGCCATCGCGGCGGGCAAGCACGTGGTCACTGCCAACAAGGCGCTGCTGGCCAGGCACGGCGCCGCCCTGGCCCGGGCGGCGGAAGCGAAGGGCGTCAGCCTCGCCTACGAGGCGTCCGTCGCCGGCGGCATTCCGGTGATCAAGGCCATGCGCGAGGGCCTCACGGGCAACGCGGTCTCGCGCGTCTACGGAATCATGAACGGCACCTGCAACTACATCCTTACCCGGATGGAGCGCGAGGGCCTGACCTTCGAGGCCTGCCTCAAGGACGCGCAGGCGCTCGGCTACGCCGAGGCCGACCCGACCTTCGATGTCGAGGGCTTCGACACCGCCCACAAGCTCGCCATCCTCACGAGCCTCGCGTTCGGGGTCGAGATCGATGCCGAGGGCGTCTCCGTGGAGGGCATCTCGGCGATCCAGCCCCTCGACCTCACCATGGCGGAGGAGCTGGGCTACCGCATCAAGCTGCTGGGCGTCGCCCAAGTGGCCGAGGGCGGCATCGAGCAGCGCGTCCACCCGACCATGGTGCCGAAATCCTCGGCCATCGCCCAGGTGATGGGCGTCACCAACGCGGTCACCATCGACGCCGACGCGGTGGGCGAACTCACCCTCATCGGGCCCGGGGCCGGCGGCGAGGCCACGGCCTCCGCGGTGGTCTCCGACATCACCGACATCGCCGCGGGGGTGAGCCGTCCGACCTTCGGACGGCCCCATGCGGAGCTCGGTCCGGCGCAGCGCGTCGCCATGCAGCGCCACGAGGGCGGCTACTACATCCGCCTCACGGTCCATGACCGGCCGGGCGTGGCCGCCGGCGTCGCCACCCGCATGGCCGAGCGCGACATCTCCATCGAGAGCATCCTCCAGCGCCGCTCGGAGAGCGCCGCCTCGAAGGACCCGCACGGCCGCTCGGGCCAGCCCGTCCCCCTGGTGCTGATCACCTATGCGGCGACGGAGGGGACCATCCGGGCCGCCCTCGACGCCATCGCGGCCGACGGGCTCCTGGCCGAGGCGCCCCAGCTCATCCGGATCGAACGGGAATAGGCGTCCCGCGCAGGATTCCGCCGGACCGCATGAAGAAATCGCCCCGAATGGTAGTGTTTCTCGAACTTTAGTTCATAGAGAGCGCACGAACGGCGAAAGGCGCGGACAGGTCCATGGCGTACGGTAAGACAACCCCCGGCGGTACCGTCGATCGCACACTCGCCCTGGAGCTGGCGCGGGTGACCGAGCGCGCCGCCATCGCCGCCGCCCACCTGCGCGGCCAGGGCAAGGAACGCGAGGCCGATCAGGCCGCCGTCGACGCCATGCGGGCCGAGCTGAACAGTCTGCCCATCGACGGCACCGTGGTGATCGGCGAGGGCGAGCGCGACGAGGCGCCGATGCTCTACATCGGCGAACGCCTCGGCACCGGCACCGGCCCGAAGGTCGACATCGCCGTCGATCCCCTCGAAGGCACCACCCTGTGCGCCAAGGACATGCCCGGCGCCATCGCGGTCATGGCCCTCGCGGAATCCGGCTCCCTGCTCGCCGCCCCCGATGTCTACATGCAGAAGATCGCCATCGGCCCCGGCTACCCGGCCGGGCTCGTCGATCTCGACGCGAGCCCCGCCGACAACATCGCCGCGCTGGCCCGTCACAAGGGCATCGACCCGGCCCAGATCACCGCCATCATCCTCGACCGGCCGCGCCACATGGCCCTGGTCGCCGCCGTGCGGGCGACGGGGGCCGGCATCCGCCTGATCTCGGACGGCGACATCGCCGCCATCATCCACACGACGAGCCCGGACGAGACCGGCGCCGACATCTACCTCGGCATCGGGGCCGCCCCCGAGGGCGTCATCGCCGCCGGGGTGCTCCGCTGCATCGGCGGCCACATGCAGGGCCGCCTCATCCTCGACAGCCACGACAAGCGCGAGCGCGCGGCGCGGATGGGCATCAGCGATCCGAACCGGAAATACGAGCTCCACGACATGGCGCGCGGCGACGTCATCGTGGCCGCCACCGGCGTCACGGACGGGGCGCTTCTCAGGGGCGTGCGGTTCAAGCAGGGCCACGTCGAGACCGAGACGGTGGTCTATCGCTCGGCCACCGGCACCGTGCGCCGCATCATCGGCGAACACCGGCGGATGCAGCCCTTCGAGGGCTGACGGAGGCGGGGATCAGTCCCGGCACCCGTTGCGCTGTTCCTCACGCACGATGTCGGCGACCTTCTCCCGATCGCGGGCGGAGAGCGGCACATCGCGGAGGCCGTCGTAGCGGCAGTTGGCGTTGCCGAAGGCCTTGATGGCGCGGACCGTGCGGAAGCAGTAACCGGCCTCGGCATAGACGGCGTTGCGCTCGCCCCAGAGTTCATCGCACGGGAAGGCGGCCTGGGCTGGCGCGGCGGGCAGGATCACGAGGCAGGCGAGGGCGAAGCGGCGCATTCAGGGAACTCCCGGAGATGGGCGATCCTGGCGGGTTTTTCACCCGCCCCAAGGTGTCCGGCGGGCAATCCCGAGGGAAGCCCGCCGTCGGACGGCGGGCGTCGCGTCAGTTGAACAGCGAGCCGACGCCGCCCTGCACGCGGCCGAGACCCTGCTTGGCGATGGCGTTGCCGGGATCGAGCTGCGCGGCGCGCTGGTAGCTCTCCATCGCCTCCTTGCGACGGTTGGACTTCTCGTAGGCCACCCCGCGATAGGCCCAGGAAGTGGCGTCCTTATTGTTGACGTTGAGGGCCGCGTTGTAGTCTTCGATGGCCTTGTCGAACTGATTGGTGGCGATGAGGCTCTGGCCGCGGGCGGCGTAGGGGGCGGCCACGAACGGGTTGCGGTCGATGGCGGCGTCGAAATCGGCGATGGCCTGGGTGTTCTGGTTCTGCTTCTGCCGCACGAGGCCACGAGCGTGGTAGGCTTCGGCCGATTCCGGCGTCAGGCGGATCGCCTGGTTGAGGTCGTTGCCGGCACCGTCGAGGTCGCCCTGGGCGCGCAGGACGTTGGCGCGGCCGATATAGGCCGGGCCGTAATTCGGGTCCGCCGCGATGGCCTTGGAGAAATCGCCGAGCGCCGCGTCGTTGCGGCCGATCTGGCGGTTGGCGAGCGCCCGGTTGTTGTAGGCCGAAGCCGAGTTCGGATCGATCTGCACCGCCTTGGTGAAATCGCCGATGGCGTCGTTGAACTGGCCCGAACGGGCATAGGCGGCGCCGCGAGTGACGTAGGCGGCGGCGTCGTTGGGGTTGCGCTGGATCACTTCGCTGAGCGAGGCGATGTTCACGTTGGTGGCGCCCGTGGTGTCGGTCTCGAGCACGGCGAACTGCTTCGGCGCACCGGCATTGCCGTAGGTCTCGCACCCGCCGAGCGCGGCCGCCACGAGGGCGGCCCCGATCAGCCCCGCCTTCGATGCCCGCAGCGTCAGAACCGTCATGAACCCGCTCCCCCCGGGCGTCCGCGCACGGCACGGCCCCGCCCCATAAACTTGTGCCCGAACCCGGACCGCCCCGATCCGCGCGTCCGCGCCGGAACGGTCGCGCATCGCGGTGAACGCGCGCTTAAGACGGCGCCGTTCCCGACCCTCAAGCCCGCCCGTGTGGCGAACATATGGCTCCCGTCGACGATCGGGCCCGGGGAGCCGCGGCGCCGGGCAATCGCTTCCGGCGTGTGGTGCCGGAGCCGCAGATCCGGGCGGCCGTCAGGCTTCCGCCGCCTCGATGGCACCGCTGAGGTCGAGCCATTCCTCCTCGGCCGATTCGAGGGCGCCGGCGGCATCCGAGCGCATCTTGGCGAGTTCCCCCGCCTTGGCGGCATTGGCCTGGAAGGCGGTGCCGTCGGCGAGCGCGGCATCGATCTTGGCCATGGCCTCGGCGAGCTTCTTCATACGCGCCTCCACCGCCTCGATCTTCTTGCGCAGGGGCGCGAGGGCCACCCGGCGCTCGGCGTTGGAGCGCCGCTCCACCGCCTTGACCCCGCCGACGGTCTCCACCGCCTCCTTCTCCGCCGGACGCTCGGGGCCGGCGAGCACGAGGCGGCGGTAATCGTCCATGTCGCCGTCGAAGGCCTTCACGCTGCCGTTGGCGACGAGCCAGAGTCGGTCGGCGCAGGCTTCGACCAGGAAGCGGTCGTGGGAGACGAGGATGACGGCGCCCTCGTAATCGTTGATCGCCTCCACCAGGGCCTGCCGGCTCTCGATGTCGAGGTGGTTCGTCGGCTCGTCGAGGATGAGCAGATGCGGGCCGTTGAAGGCGGCGAGGCCCATGAGCAGCCGGGCCTTCTCGCCACCGGAGAGCTGCGAGACCGGCGTCTCGGACTTGGTGCCGGAGAAGCCGAGGCGCGCGGCCGCCGCGCGCGCCTTCGATTCCGGCACGTCCGGCATCAGGTCGCGGACATGGGCGTAGGCGCTCTCGGCGGGGCGCAACTCGTCGAGCTGGTGCTGGGCGAAGTAGGCGACCTCCATTTTCCCGGAGCGCCGCATCTCGCCGCTGAGCGGCGGCAGGCGCCCGCCGATGAGCTTGCAGAAGGTCGACTTACCGTTGCCGTTGGCGCCGAGCAGCGCCACCCGGTCGTCGGGGGCCAGCGAAAGATTGAGGCCGGACAGCACGATCCGGTCGGGATAGCCCGCCTGGACGCGCTCCATGGCGACGATGGGCGGCGAGAGCGGGCGCTCCGGGCTCGGCAGGCGGAACGCCGGCACGTCGTCCTCGATCACCGAGGCGATGATCTCCATCTTGGCGAGCCGCTTGACGCGGGACTGGGCCTGACGCGCCTTGGTCGCCTTGGCCTTGAACCGATCGACGAAGCTCTGGAGATGGGCGCGCTCGGCGTCCTGCTTCACCTTGGCCTTGGCCTGGAGCGTGCGCTTCTCCGCGACCTGTCGGGCGAACGAGGTGTAGCCGCCGCGGTAGATGGCGAGCTTGCCCCGGTCGAGGTGGAGGATGTGGTCGACGCACTCGTCCAGCAGGTCGCGGTCGTGGGAGATGATCACCGCCGTGCGCGGATAGCGCTCGAGGTAGTCGTAGAGCCAGATGGTGCCCTCGATGTCGAGGTAGTTGGTGGGCTCGTCCAGCAGCAGCAGGTCGGGCTCGGAGAACAGCACGGCGGCGAGCGCCACGCGCATGCGCCAGCCGCCCGAGAAGTCGGAGCACGGACGGCCCTGCGCCGCGGCATCGAATCCGAGGCCGTGCAGGATGGCCGCCGCGCGGGCCGGAGCCGAGTGCGCCTCGATGTCCACGAGCCGCGTCTCGATCTCGGCCCGGCGCAGGCCGTCGGCGTGTTCGGCCTCCGCCATCAGGCGCGCGCGTTCGGTGTCGGCGGCGAGCACCACGGCGTGGAGGGTCTCAGGGCCGGCCGGGGCCTCCTGCGCCACGGCGCCGATGCGCATGCCCTTGGGCATCGACACGGTGCCGCCCTCCGTCGGCAATTCGCCGAGGATCGCCCGGAACAGCGTGGTCTTGCCGGCGCCGTTGCGGCCCACGAGCCCGACGCGGGCCCGGTCCGGAATCACGAAGGTGGCGCCGTCGAGGATCAGGCGTTCGCCGATGCGGTAGGTGAGGTCGTTGACGCGCAGCATGAGCGGCGTTCTGGCGCCGTGCCCCGGCCGTGGCAAGCGGCGTATGGCGGTTTCCGGGGCGTGAGGCCCGCCGGGCCGCCCGGATCAGACGCGTTCCCAGGTGGCGGGGTCGGCGAGGAGCGCCGCCACGAGGGCGTGGTTGAGGGTGTGGCCCGTATGCCGGGCGGTGACGTGGCCCAGCACGGCCACGCCCGGAAAGGGTGAGGGCCGCACCCAGGGTGGCCTGGGCCAGGCCGGCCGACGAGGCTCCCGCCCGAACCAGATCGAGGGAAACAGGGCCTTCGTCCGGATTAAAAAGTATAGTTCCAGATTATGATTGGATTGTCATTACGAAATTACACCCCGATCCGGCGCGACACGTGCTCATCGGGGACAAATTCGGCTATCATCCGATTTAATCTTGGCAAGCGGGCGAGGAGCGTCCGTCCCCATTGGCCGCTGTTTCGCGTCGAAACCGGGACGCCAAGGCAACAGCCCGGCGCGGCCACTAAGCCTATCCACGTCCATCGGGAGGCTGCGGCTTGACCGGCCCGGACCCGGCCGTCACGATCGACCGATTGGATCGTCGGACGTCCGATGCATCCGAGAGCATGGGCCTGCCGTGGGCTGGGTTGGCGCGCCGGATCGGCAGCGATCCCCGCAGGGTCAGGATCGGGCGCAGGGCGCCACCAGGAGTTTTTCGATGAGTCGGCTGGCGACAATCCCGTTCTTCAAGGAACCGGGAATCGAGTTGTCGTCCTACGAGACGCGCTGCCACTGGCGCCGGTTCGACGAGAACGAGGTTCTGGTCGATTACGACGACGTCTCCACCGACGTATATTTCCTGGCCTCCGGCGAGGTGCGCATCCTCAACCGGTCGCAATCGGGCAAGGAGGTGATCCTCGGCGAGATGCGCGGCGGCGCGTTCTTCGGCGAACTCGCGGCCCTCGATGGCATCGGCCGCTCAGCCAACGTCACCGCCCTGACGCGGGGCGAGGTCTGCGTCGTGCCGGCGCCGATCTTCCGTCAGATGATCTTCGCGTCCGAGGCCATCGCCGACCGGCTGTTCCGCCTGCTGGCCAAGCGGGTCCGCGAGCTCAACACCCGCATCATGGAGCACGCGCTCCTCGACCTGCGCCATCGCCTCTACGCCGAGCTGCTGCGCCTCTCGGTGCCGCGCACGGGCGGGGACGGTGCCCGCGTCGTCACCCCGCCGCCCTACCACCACGTGCTCGCCGCCCGCATCGGCTGCCGCCGCGAGCAGGTGACCCGCGAATTCACCGTCATGGCCGCCGACGGCCTCATCGACCGCACCCGCGGCGCCCTCGTGATCCGCCGGCCCGACCTCCTGGAGGCCCGCGTCGCCGAGGCCCTGCGGGAGGACAGCTGAGCCTTGGACGGGACGGATCCGGCGCCGCGCCTCGATCTCGAAGGCGTCACGAAGCGGTTCGGTGACGGCGTTGCCGTGGCGGATGTCTCCCTGGCCCTGTCGCCGGGCGAGTTCTTCTGCCTGCTCGGGCCGTCGGGCTGCGGCAAGAGCACCCTCCTGCGCCTCGTGGCGGGATTCGAGACGCCGAGCGCCGGTCTCATCCGCGTCGACGGGCGGGACCTGGCCGGGCTGCCGCCGCACCGGCGGCCGGTGAACATGATGTTCCAGTCCTACGCCCTGTTCCCGCACAGGGATGTCGCCGGCAACGTCGCGTACGGCCTCACGAACCTGAACCGGGCGGACCGGGCCGGCCGGGTGAGGGACCTTCTGGCTCGCGTGCGCCTCGACGGCTTCGGGACGCGTCGGATCGACACCCTGTCGGGCGGCCAGCGCCAGCGGGTGGCCCTGGCCCGGGCACTCGCCCGCGAGCCGGGCGTGCTGCTCCTCGACGAGCCCCTCGGCGCCCTCGACCGGGGCCTGCGCGAGGAGACGCAGAGCGAGCTGCGCGCCCTCCAGCGCCGCCTCGGAATCACCTTCGTGATGGTCACCCACGATCCCGGCGAGGCGATGGCGCTGGCCGACCGCATCGGCGTGATGGACCGGGGCCGCCTCGTGCAGGTGGGGGACGCCGTCACCCTCTACGAGCGCCCCGCGACCCGCTTCGTCGCCGGGCTGCTGGGCGACGTGAACCTGATCCCCGGCCGGGTCAGCGGGCGGGACGGCGATTGGGCCGTGGTCGAGACCGGGTTCGGTCCGGTGCGCGCCCGCGCGTCCGGCCCCACGCCGGGGGAGGGGGAGGCAGCGACCCTGGTCATCCGTCCGGAACGCGTCGGCCTCGGCGCCGGGGTGGGTCCGGCCGGCACGATCACGGACGTGACCTTCCTCGGCGAGCGCATCCGCCGACAGGTCCGCATGGCGGACGGCACCCTCCTGCGGGCGAGCGGGCCGGCGGGCGGACACGCGCCGGACCCGCATGGGGTCGGCGCCGCGATCCGCCTCGACCTCGACCCCGAAGCCTGCCGGCTTCTTCCGGCATGAAGCGGCCCGCCCGCCTCATCGCCGTCGTGCCGGCCCTGTGGCTCGCCGCCTTCGTGCTCGTGCCCGCCCTGATCGTCCTCAAGATCAGCCTGTCCGCGGCGGCCACCGCGCAACCGCCCTACCTGCCGGTCCTCGACTGGAGCGCCGGACCGGTGGGCTGGGGCAGCTTCCTCGAAGCCCTCGACTTCACCAACTTCGAGACCCTGCTAGGCGACGCCCTCTACCGGGATGCCGGCCTGCAATCCCTGTGGCTCGCCGGCCTTGCCACCCTGATCCTGGCGCTCCTCGGCACGCCCCTGGCCCACGCCATAGCGCGGTCTCCGGCGCGACTACAGCCGCTCCTCGTCGCCCTCGTCATCGTGCCGTTCTGGACGAGCTTTCTCATCCGCATCTACGCCTGGATCGCGATCCTGAAGCCGGAAGGGCTCCTGAGCGCCGCCCTCCTGCGCCTCGGCCTCATCGATCGCCCCCTCGAGATCCTCGGTACGCAGGCCGCAATCCTCGTCGGGCTGACCTACGCCTACCTGCCTTTCATGGTGCTGCCGCTCTATGCCGTGATGGTCCGCCTCGACCCGAGCCTGCGCGAAGCCGCCGCCGATCTCGGCGCCTCGCCCATCCGGGTGTTCTGGAGCGTGACCCTGCCCCTGGCCCGGCCGGGCCTCGCCGCCGGGGCGCTCCTGTGCTTCGTGCCGATGGTCGGCGAGTTCATCATCCCGGATCTGCTGGGCGGCTCCGACACCCTGATGCTCGGGCGCGTGCTGTGGAGCGAGTTCTTCTCCAACCGCGACTGGCCCCTCGCCTCTGCGGTGGCGATCCTCATGCTCGCCCTCGTGATCGTGCCCCTCGTCCTCCTGCGCGAATCCGGCACGCCGGACCGGAACGCGGTCCGGTGAGCCATTTCGGTCGCCTCTCCCTCGGCCTCGGGCTCGCATTCCTGTACGGGCCGATCCTCGTCCTCGTGGCGTTCTCGTTCAACGCCTCGGCCCTCGTCACGGTCTGGGGCGGATTCTCGACCCGCTGGTACGGGTTGCTGTTCGCCGACGGTCCGCTCCTGGCCGCCGGCCTCGTTTCCCTGCGGGTCGCCCTGGCGGCGGCGGCACTCGCCACCCTGTTCGGCACCCTCGCGGCCCTGGCCCTCGATCGTGGCGGGCGCTTTCCCGGCCGCTCCGCCTTCACCGGACTCCTCTACGTCCCCATGGTGATGCCCGAGGTGATCACCGGGCTCGCCCTCCTGCTGCTCTTCGTCGCCACCGGCTTCGAGCGCGGCCTCGTCACCCTCGTGGTGGCGCACGCCACCCTCGGCCTCGGCTTCGTCGCGGTGATCGTCGGCGCCCGGCTCAAGGGGTTCGACCGCACCCTGGAAGAGGCCGCCGCCGACCTCGGCGCGGGCCCGCTGCAGGTCTTCGCCACCGTCACCCTGCCCCTCATCGCCCCGGCGGTGGCGGCGGGCTTTCTCCTCGCCTTCACCCTGTCCCTCGACGACCTCGTCATCGCGAGCTTCGTCGCCGGGCCCGGGGCCACCACCCTGCCCATGCGGCTCTACAGCCAGGTCCGTCTCGGGGTGAACCCGGAGATCAACGCCGCCTCGACCCTGCTGGTGGGCGGCGTGACCCTCATCGTCCTCGGCGCCTCCTGGCTGTCGGCGCGCGGCGGCGACCGGTCCCATGCGGGCACCGCTTGACCGCGGCGCGTGGGCGGAAAATCAACGGTGCTCGGCGCCGAACCAGCGGCCCCACGGCCGTCACGGCGCCGATGAAGCGAACGCGGTCTCAGGGCGCGTAGGCGCGGGCCGCCGCCGGCAGGCCCGGTCTGCCGCCGGGCCCGGGGCGCAGAGCACCGGTGGATGTCAGGCCGCCGCCATCCTCGGGGGCGGCCTTGCGGACCACGACGGCGTCCCAAGGGCCCGCGATGGCGTAGGTCGGTCCCGGGCGCGCGGTGCCGTCGGCGGCCGCGCGCGGCAGGAGTTGCGCCCGCGCTTCGAAGCGGCGCTCGGGCAGGACCACGGCACCCGTCAGGGTCCCGGTCAGGGCGGACGTCCGCAGGACGCCATCGGCGATCTCCCCGACACCATCGACGACGCGCAGGGTCAGGCCGGCATGCTCGAAGGCCGTGCGGCCGTTACGGCGGGCCAAGGCTCCGGCCGCGGGGGTTCCGTTGCGATGGACGACGTCGGCGAGATCGATCCCCGCCAGGGCGCCGCCGTCGACGGCGAGCGTCGCGCGTCCGTCGAGGTGTCGCATGAGCACGTCCGGCGTCGTGCCCGCGCCCTCCAGGGCGACCTGCCCGCGCGCGGCCCCGAACACCCAGCGATCCTGCCCGAGATCGACCAGGACGGCACCGAGGTCGAGGCTGTCGAAGGCGCCCTGGAGCCTGACTTCGGTCCTGCGCGGATCGTCCGCAGCAGGGGTGAGGCCGAGGCGCCCCTTCACGAGGCCGCCCTGCAGGGTTGCGCGGCTCAGGGCCGCCTCGATCCCGCCCCGGCGCACCAGGACGCTGGCGGCCACGTCCTCGAACAGCAGCGGGCCCATCCGGGCGCCGCCGGCCGAGACCCGCAGGTCGAGGTCGCCGCCCGTGAGGGGATGCAGGGCGAGGCTGCGTCCGCTCCAGCCCGCCGCCTCGGCCTCGTCGAGCCCGAACAGGCGCAATGTCTCGGCGACGAGGGGCGCGAGGTTGAGGGTCTCGGCCGCCAGGGTCGCCTGAATGGCCGGACGTCCCCCCGCCAGGGCGACGGAGCCGGCGCCCTCGAAGCGATTGTCGCCGACGTCGAGACGCAGGCTCGGCAGGAGCAGGGTCCGGTCCCGCACCTCGAAGGCACCGGCAAGGGCGAACGCCTCGATCATCGGCGACAAGGCCAGATCGCCGCCCACCCAGCCCAGGGTCTCGGGCAGGGACCGGGTCCGGAGGCTGGCGCTTCCGGTGAGGGCCAATCCTCCGTCCGGGGAGCCGCTGCCGAGCGAGCCTTCGCCCTCCACGGAGAGGCTGCCCGCCGGCCAGTCGGCGGTGGCGGCGAACGGGCTGCGCGCCCCCGTGGCGAGGTTGGCGACCCGCAGGCCGGTGAGGGTGAAGCGGGCAGGGACCGCGTTCCACCGGAACGCGCCGGCCACATCGACCTGCGCGCTCCAGCTGGGCCAGGACACGGTGAGATCGACCTCCTGGGCCGTCTGCACCCGGCCGTCGCGCGGGTCGCGTCCCGTCACCGTGACCTGGCTCAGGGTGAGGCGACGGGGATGGGCGGATCCGGGCTCGACGAGGCGGGCGGCCTGGGCCCTCGGGGCGGCCCAGCGCGGGTCGTCGTCGCGGGTGGGCAGGCTCACGGTCCCACCCTCCAGGGAGGCGGTGTTGACCTCGATCCGCCCGGCGAGGAGGGCGAACAGGTTGAGCTGGAGCTTGAGGGCCCCGCCCTCGGCCAGGGGCGCCGCATCGCCCGCGGTCGCGGCGAAGCGGACGCCCCCGAGGCTGAGACGGGGCAGGGGCAGGAGCGCCACCTCCGCCGGGCCGGAAGCCGTCAGGGCGATGCCGTAGCTCTGGGCCAGGGGACCACCGACGAAGGCGACCGCGCGCTGCGTCGGCACCGTCCAGGGCAGGCAGGCGCCCGCGAGACCGGCCGCGACGGCACCGAGGCCGAGAAGGGGAACGAGACGTCGCAGCGACTGGGCACTCCGTGCGGAGGGCGGGCCGGACCCTTCCGGCACGTCCAGCCGATGGTCGTCGCGGGCGCCCCCACCCGGCGACGAACGCTGATGCGATCCAGACTCCTATCCCCTCCGGAGCGGTTTGTCTCCCGGGGCGGACGGCCGTGCACCGGCCGATGTCGGGGCGCGGGTTGGCGTCCGAATCGGGTGACACCCGCACGGACCTGTCGGGGCGCACCGTAACCCCCCGCTGGTCATCACGAATTGCTTGGCGTAACCGCAACGAAGCGCGATGCTGACGGCAGGATCGAGAACCGTTGCCGGAGACCTTTGGGGGAGGGCGTTCATGAAGAAGGTACGCAACGATGCGACGGAGGCCCTGGCCGGTCTCCTCAAGGACGGGATGACGGTGATGGCCGGGGGCTTCGGCCTGTGCGGCATCCCCGACGAACTCATCGACGCGATCCGCGAATCGGGGGTCAAGGACCTCACGGTGATCTCGAACAACGCCGGCATCGACGGCGTCGGCCTCGGCAAGCTCCTGGAGACCCGCCAGGTCGCCAAGATGATCTCGTCCTATGTCGGTGAGAACAAGGAATTCGCCCGGCAGTACCTCGGCGGCGAGCTCGCCATCGAGTTCAACCCGCAGGGCACCCTGGCCGAGCGCATCCGCGCCGGCGGCGCCGGCATCCCGGCCTTCTTCACCAAGACGGGTGTGGGCACCCTCATCGCCGAGGGCAAGGAGGTCCGGGAGTTCGACGGCGAGAGCTACGTGATGGAGCGCGGCCTGTTCGCCGATCTCGCCATCGTCCACGCCTGGAAGGGCGATACGGAGGGCAACCTCGTCTACCGGAAGACGGCGCGCAACTTCAATCCGATGATGGCCACCGCCGCCAAGGTGACCGTGGCTCAGGTCGAGCACCTGGTGCAGCCCGGCGAGATCGACGGCGACGCGGTCCACACCCCGGGCATCTTCATCAAGCGGATGATCCACGTGGCGATCCGCGAGAAGCGCATCGAGCAGCGCACGACGCGCAAGCGCGGCGAGCCCGCCATCCCCCCCGCCGCCGTCTGACGAGAACGCAGGAGACACACCCCATGGCCTGGACCCGCGAACAGATGGCGGAGCGCGCCGCCAAGGAACTGCGCGACGGCTTCTACGTGAACCTCGGCATCGGCATTCCGACCCTGGTGTCGAACTACATCCCCGAGGGGATGTCGGTGCAGCTGCAATCGGAGAACGGCATGCTCGGCATGGGCCCGTTCCCGTTCGAGGGCGAAGAGGACCCCGACCTCATCAACGCCGGCAAGCAGACCATCACGGAACTGCCGACCACGAGCTACTTCTCCTCGTCGGATTCCTTCGGGATGGTCCGGGGCGGGCACATCAACCTGTCGATCCTCGGCGCCATGCAGGTGGCCGAGAACGGGGACCTCGCCAATTGGATGATCCCCGGCAAGATGGTGAAGGGCATGGGCGGCGCCATGGACCTCGTGGCGGGCGTGAAGCGGGTCGTGGTGGTGATGGAGCACGTCGCCAAGGGCAAGGACGGCTCCGAGGCGCCGAAGCTCCTGGCCGAATGCGACCTGCCGCTCACCGGCACCCACGTGGTCGACATGGTCATCACGGATCTCGGCGTCTTTACCATCGACAAGAAGGGGAACGGCGGCATGACCCTCGTCGAACTCGCCGAGGGCGTCACCGAGGACGAAATCCGCGCCAAGACGCAGGGCGCCTTCACCACGCGCCTCGCCTGATCCGCCTCGTTTCGGGACGCCGGGGCCGGGTCCGGTGCCGGCATGGCTAAGCGGCCGTTAAGCCGAACCGTCGAAGTGTCAGCGCAGGCCGTGGACCGATCGTTCCCCGGCCTGCGTTGCGTGAGACGAGGGTGACGGCGTGATGGATAGCGTTCCGGCAAGGATGGACAATGTCGTGCCGTTCCGGCGGGCGGCCCCGCCCCCGGCCCAGCCCCGTGGGGGCGGGCGGGTTTAGACATCACAGACCCCACGAGACATGGGGAGCGGGGGTATGGCGGGGTGGGGTTGTATAAAAAAAGGGGGGGGGGGGGG
>NZ_VRUZ01000023.1:0-52062 GCF_008039485.1 Methylobacterium sp. WL69
CCGGCCGCGTCCGGGTCCGGACCCTGACCCTGCCCGACACCTACCAGGACCACAATTCCCCCGACGCCATGTACCGCGAGGCCGGCCTCGACGCCGACTCCATCGCCGGAACCGTGCGCGACACCCTCCCCGAGCGGAAGGCCGGATCGAGCCGCCTTCGCCTCGCCTGACCGGCCCGTCCCCTTTCGCCTCGCACGGCCGGCGCGTGCGAGGCGGCCGGGGTGTGACCCGGCTGCGCTTGTCCGGCCTCCGTTTCGATGACAAAAGCGCGGGCCCGACGGGTCCGGTCCCGCCGGATTCGCCGCGCCTTCCAGCTTCCTGAACCCGCGAGAGAAATGCCACAGGCGACCCCCACCGGCCCCTTCGATGCCGGCCCGGTTCTCATCACCGGTGCGAGCGGTTTCCTGGGCGCCGCCCTCGTCGACGTGTTCCGCGACGCCGGATTCCGGGTCCGGATCATGGTGCGGGCGACCTCGCCGCGCACCAACCTGACCTGGACCGACGTCGAGGTGGTCGAGGGCGACATGCGCGACCGCGCGGCCGTGGCGGCGGCCCTCGCGGGGCAGCGCTACCTCGTCCACGCGGCCGCCGATTACCGCCTGTGGGCACCGGACCCGGAGGAGATCGTCGCGACCAATCGCGACGGCGCCGTGATCCTCATGGAAGAGGCCCTGCGTGCCGGGATCAAGCGAATCGTCTATACGTCGAGCGTCGCCACCATCAAGCCGCACGACGACGGCACCCCCGCCGACGAGACCCGGCCCCTCACCCCCGGCACCGCCATCGGCGCGTACAAGCGCAGCAAGGTCGTGTCCGAGCGCGTGGTCGAGGAGATGGCGGCCCGCAACGGCCTGCCCGTGGTCATCGTCAACCCGTCGACGCCCATCGGCCCCCGCGACGTGAAGCCGACGCCCACCGGACGTATCATCCTGGAGGCGGCCCTGGGGCGGATGCCCGCCTTCGTCGATACCGGCCTCAACCTCGCCCACGTGGACGACGTCGCCTACGGCCACCTGCTGGCCCTGCGGAAGGGCCGCGTCGGCGAACGCTACATCCTCGGCGGCGAGAACGTGCTGCTGTCCCAGATGCTCGCCGACATCGCCGGCATGGTCGGCCGCAAGGCGCCGACGGTGAACCTGCCGCGCGCCGTGGTCTATCCGATCGCGTTCTTCTCCGAACAGGTCGCCCGCTTCACCGGCAAGGCGCCGTTCGCCACCATCGACGGCATCCGCATGTCGCGCTACCGCATGTTCTTCACCGACGCCAAGGCGCGGGCCGAGCTCGGCTACACCGCCCGCCCCTACCGGGAGGGCCTGTCCGACGCCATCGCGTGGTTCCGCCAGGAGGGCCGCCTCAAGTGAGCGCCACCCTGCAGACCGCCACGGAGGCCCGCTCCGGCAAGGGCCACAAGGACGAGAACTTCCCCGTCGCTTCGCACCTGATCCACCCGAAAAACCGGGGTGCGATCCTGGCGTTCTACGATTTCGTCCGGGCCGGCGACGATGTCGCCGACCACACCACGCTTCCATCCGAGCGCAAGATCGAGTTGCTGGATGCGCTGGCGGACGCGCTCACCGGCAAGGGCCCGTCCGACCCCGAGGCCGAGCCGCTCAAGCGCGAGCTCGCGGCGCGCGGCCTGCCCGCCACCCACGCCCTCGAACTGCTGGACGCCTTCCGCCTCGACGCCGTAAAAACCCGCTACGCCGATTGGGACGAGCTCATCGCCTATTGCCGGCTCTCGGCCATGCCGGTGGGCCGCTACGTCCTCGACGTGCACGGCGAGGACCCGCGGGTGGTCTGGGGCCCGTCCGACGCCATCTGCGCGGCGCTCCAGATCATCAACCACCTGCAGGATTGCGGGAAGGATTTTGTTCGGAATGACCGGGTCTATCTCCCGCAAGAAACGCTGGAGAAGCACGGGGCGTCCGTGGTCGATCTGTCCGCCGCCAGGGCCTCGCCGGCGCTCCGTGCCGTGATCCGGGAGCTCGCCCACCGCACCATGGGCCTCCTCGACGAGGGGGCGGTGCTGCCCGACCTCATCGCGGATCTACGCCTCAGCCTCGAGATCGCGGCGATCCACCGCCTCGCGGTCGTGCTCTGTCGCGGCCTGATGGAGCGCGATCCGCTCTCGGAAAAGGTCCATCACGGCAAGGCGGCCTTCGCCCTGACGGCGCTGGGCGGCATCATGACGACCCTCGCCCGGCGTCCCCTGCGGGGCCGGACCCTGCGCCGCCATGCCCTCGGAGCGCACCCATGAGCGCCACCGCCACGCCCATGCCCGAGACGTCGCCCGTCGAGGCCCTGCCGGCGAAATCCTCGTCGTTCTACACGGCCATGCGGCTGCTGCCGAAGGACCGCCGCGAGGCCATGTACGCCGTCTACGCGTTCTGCCGCGCCGTCGACGACGTCGCCGACGACGGCGGTCCCGCCGAGATCCGCCGGGCCGAACTCCAGCGCTGGGGCGCCGACATCGACGCCCTCTACGCCGGCCGGCCCGTGCCCCGGGTACAGGACCTCGTGGTGCCGGTCCGGCGCTACGGCCTCCTGCGCGCGGACTTCCACGCGGTCATCGACGGCATGGCCATGGATGCGTTCGAGGACATCGTCGCCCCCGACGAAGCCACCCTCGACCTCTACTGCGACCGGGTCGCCAGCGCCGTCGGCCGCCTGTCCGTGCGCATCTTCGGGGTTCCCGAGGCCGAGGGCATCGCGCTCGCCCATCACGAGGGCCGCGCGCTCCAGCTCACCAACATCCTGCGCGACATCGACGAGGATGCCGAGCGCGGCCGCCTCTACCTCCCCCGCGAAAAACTTCTCGCCATCGGTCTCACCGACTCGACCCCGCAGGCGGCCATCGACCATCCCCGCATCGGCGAAGTCTGTGTCGCCCTCGCGGAAGAGGCGAAGGAGCATTATCGCCAGACCTGGGCGATCATCGCCCGCTGCCCGCGCAAGGTGACGAAGGCGCCCCGTCTCATGGCGGCGGCCTACCGGCTCTACCTCGACGCCGTGCTGGCGCGCGGCTGGGCCAGGCCCCGCGCCCGGGTGAAACCGGGCAAGGCCGCCCTCATCGCCGTCGCGTTGAAGCACGGGATCGTCTGATGGCCGGTACCGTCCACGTCGTCGGCGCCGGGCTCGCCGGGCTCTCGGCCGCCGTCTCCCTGGTGGAGGCCGGCCGGCGCGTGATCGTGCACGAGGCGGCCAAGCAGGCGGGGGGGCGCTGCCGCTCGTACTACGACCCGACCCTCGGGCTGACCATCGACAACGGCAATCACCTGCTCCTGTCGGGCAACACCTCGGCACTGGGCTTCATGAAGACCATCGGCGCCCCGGCCGACGCCCTGTCCGGCCCGGCGGAGGCCGAGTTCCCCTTCGCCGACCTGAAGACCGGCGAGCGCTGGACCCTGCGCCCCAATGCCGGACGGATTCCGTGGTGGGTGCTGCAGGCCTCGCGCCGGGTGCCGGGCACCAAGGCGTCCGACTACCTCGCGCCCCTCAAAATTCTCAAGGCCGCCGCCGGCAAGGCGCCGGGCCAGGGCGGCACCATCGGCGAGGCCATGGCCTGCGAGGGCCTGCTCTACGACCGCCTGTGGCACCCGGTCCTCATCGCGGCCCTCAACACCGAGCCGAAGGAGAGCGACGTCGGCCTCGCCGCGACGATCCTGCGCGAGACCCTCGGGGCCGGCGGCGCGGCGAGCCGTCCCCTCGTGGCCGTGGCCGGACTCTCGGCGGCCTTCGTCGATCCGGCCGTGACCTATCTGACACAGCGCGGCGCGGAACTGCGGTTCGGCCACCGCCTGCGCAGTCTGAGTTTCGGCGCGGACGACGTGACCGAACTCGTCTTCGGCGACGAAACCGTCACCCTCGGGGCGGACGATTCCCTCGTCCTCGCCCTGCCGCCCTGGGTGGCGGCGGACCTGATTCCGGGGCTGGCCGCGCCGCAGGCCTATCGCTCCATCGTCAATGCGCATTTCGCTGTGGTTCCGCCGGCGAACGCCCCGTTGCTGCTCGGCGTGGTGAATGGACTGACGGAGTGGCTGTTCGCCTATCCCGATCGTCTGTCGGTGACCATCAGCGGCGCGGATCGGCTCCTCGACGTGCCGCGGGAAGACTTGGGACGACAGATCTGGGCCGAAGTCTCGACTTTGTGCGGACTTGCGCCTGAACTGCCAAGCTGGCAGATCGTCAAGGAGAAGCGGGCGACCTTCGCGGCGACGCCCGCCGAGGCCGCGCGCCGTCCGGGCGCCGAGACGGCCCACCGCAATTGCGTCCTGGCAGGCGATTGGACCGCGACCGGCCTGCCATCGACGATCGAGGGCGCGATCCGGTCGGGAACGACCGCCGCGCACGCACTCGCACGCCCCACGGGCGGGTGCGCACGGACACGCGCGCGCGGCGCGGCCTGAGGTATGGCGGCGGCTCTGACGGCCGGTGAGGCGAGGACGATGCGAGAGGCATTCAAGAAGGTCGAGGCGCTGCAGCGCCCCAAGACGCAGGAGATCTCCATCGAGGACGTGGAGCGCGGCATCACGCGCGCGACCCAGGCCCTCACGGCCCTCTCCCACGCCGACGGGCACCTGTGCTTCGAACTCGAGGCCGACGCGACGATCCCGTCCGAATACATCATGTTCCACCAGTTCCGCGCGACGGAGATCGCCCCGGGCCTGGAGGCCAAGATCGGCAACTACCTGCGCCGGACCCAGGGCAAGCACGGCGGCTGGTCCCTGGTCCATGACGGGCCGTTCGACATGAGCGCCAGCGTGAAGGCCTACTACGCCCTCAAGTTCGTCGGCGATTCCGTCGAGGCGCCGCACATGCGCCGGGCCCGCGAAGCGATCCTGTCGCGCGGGGGCGCCGCCAATTCCAACGTCTTCACCCGGTTCCTGCTGGCGCTGTTCGGTCAGGTGCCGTGGCGCGCCGTTCCGGTGATGCCCGTGGAGATCATGCACCTGCCGAAGTGGTTTCCGTTCCACCTCGACAAGGTCTCCTACTGGGCGCGCTGCGTGATCGTGCCCCTACTGGTGCTCCAGGCCAAGAAGCCCCTCGCCAAGAACCCGCGCGGCCTCGGCGTGGCCGAACTGTTCGTGACCCCGCCCGAGCATGTCCGGCACTGGCCCGGCAGCCCGCACGCGACTTGGCCGTGGACCCCGATCTTCGGTGCCATCGACCGGGTTCTGCAGGCGACGCAGGAGCACTTTCCGAAGAAGCGCCGCCAGCGGGCCGTCGACAAGGCCGAGGCCTGGGTCAGCGAGCGCCTCAACGGCGAGGATGGCCTGGGCGCCATCTTCCCGGCCATGGTCAACACCGTGCTCATGTACGACGTGCTCGGCTACGCGGCAGACCACCCGCAGGTGATGATCGCCTGCGAGGCCATCGAGAAGCTCGTGGTGGTCAAGGAGCACGAGGCCTACGTCCAGCCTTGCCTCTCTCCGGTCTGGGACACGGCGCTGGCCGGCCACGCCCTGCTGGAGGCCGGAGGTCCGGAGGCGGAGCATCAGGCCCGGCGCGGCCTCGACTGGCTCAAGCCCCTGCAGGTCCTCGACATCAAGGGCGACTGGGCGGCGGGCCGACCCAACGTGCGTCCCGGCGGCTGGGCGTTCCAGTACGCCAACCCGCACTTCCCCGACCTCGACGACACCGCCGTGGTGGTGATGGCCATGGACCGCGCCACCCGCCAGCACGGGCTGGTGGCCGACGTGCCCGATTACGCCAACGCGATCAGTCGCGCCCGCGAATGGGTCGAGGGCCTGCAGTCGAGCGATGGCGGCTGGGCGGCGTTCGACGCCGACAACAACCACCATTACCTCAACCACATCCCGTTCTCCGACCACGGCGCACTGCTCGATCCGCCCACCGCCGACGTGACGGCGCGCGTCGTCTCGATGCTGGCCCAGCTCGGCGAGACCCGCGACAGCTCGAAGGCCCTCGATCGCGGCGTGACCTACCTCCTCGCCGACCAGGAGGAGGACGGCTCGTGGTACGGCCGCTGGGGCATGAACTTCATCTACGGCACCTGGTCGGTGCTGTGCGCGCTGAACGCCGCGAACGTCGATCCGGCGAGCCCTGAGATCCGCAGGGCGGTCGCCTGGCTCATCCGCATCCAGAACCCGGATGGCGGCTGGGGCGAGGACGCCTCGTCCTACAAGATCGACCCGGCCTTCGAGCCCGGCTACTCCACCGCGTCGCAGACGGCGTGGGCGCTGCTGGCCCTCATGGCGGCGGGCGAGGCCGACGATCCGGCCGTGGTGCGCGGCATCAACTACCTGACGCGGACGCAGGGGGCCGACGGCTTCTGGTCCGAGGAGCGCTACACCGCCACCGGCTTCCCGCGGGTGTTCTACCTGCGGTACCACGGCTACCCGAAGTTCTTCCCGCTCTGGGCCATGGCGCGGTTCCGCAACCTGAAGCAGTCCAACACCCGGACCGTCGCGTTCGGGATGTAGGGGCGTTCTCGATCCTTCCCCGCCGGGGAGGATCGGCTTGTTCTGGAGTCGCGATGCGCCCCGTCCTCGCCGTCACCGGCCTCGCCAAGGAAGCGCGCCTCGCCGCCGGGCCGGGGGTCGTCGCCATCGGGGCCGGCGGCAACCCGCAGCGTCTGCGCGCGCTCCTCGAAGCCCGGACGCCGCCGGATTGCCGTGCCGTGGTGAGCATCGGCATCGCCGGGGGGCTCGCGCCGGACCTCGTCCCAGGGGATGTGGTCGTCGCCACCGAGATCGTGGCCCGGGACCGGAGTTATCCGGTCGACGGGGCCGTCGCCGATGCGCTCATGGGCCGGCTCGCGGGTTTCGTCTCCGTCCGCCGTGCCGCCGTCGCCGGCGTCGAAACGGCGATCCTCGCTGTCGCCGACAAGGCCGATCTCCACGCGCGCACGGGTGCCGTCGCCGTCGATATGGAATCCCAGGTCGCCGCCGCTTTCGCGGCCCGGCACGGCCTGCCCTTCGCGGCGATCCGCGTGGTGTGCGATCCGGCCGTCCGAGCGATTCCCGCCTTCGCCGCCCAGGCCCTGAAACCCAACGGCGAGCCCGACATCGTCGCGGTCCTGACGGCGATCCTGCGCGATCCGCGCCAGATCGGCACCCTCGTGCACCTCGCCCGCGATTCCGGTCGGGCCTTCGCGGCCCTGAAGCGCTGCCGCCCCCTGCTCGGTGCGAGCCTCGGCGTACCGTAGGACGAAGGCGTCGAACAACGAAAAGCCCCGCGACACCTGCGTGTCGCGGGGCTTTTCGTTGGGATCGCTCGGCGCCTGACTTTGCGGGCGCCGTAGCGGCTCAAGCGGCCGTGCGGTTGCGGGCTTCGCGCTTGGTGTCGACGCCGGAGGCTTTGATCTCGGACAGCTTCTGGGCGACGTTGCGGGAGAACACGAACTCGGCCGGGCGCTGCTTGTCGAGGTTGATCTCGGGCGCCATCTTGCCCTCGGTCCTGATGCCACGGATGGCATGGATCAGCGGCTTCCACGGCTTCGTAGCCGAATCGACCACCGAGGAGGCCTCGTAGCCCGAATGGACCATGCAGTCGGCGCACTTCTCGTAATTGCCGGTGCCGTAGGAATCCCAGTCGGTCTCTTCCATCAGCTCCTTGAAGGTGGCGGCGTAGCCCTCACCCAGGAGGTAGCAGGGCTTCTGCCAGCCGAACACCGTCCGGGTCGGGTTGCCCCAGGGCGTGCAGTGATAGGTCTGGTTCCCGGCGAGGAAGTCGAGGAACAGGCCGGACTGCTGGAACGCCCACTTCTGGCGGCCCTTCTCTTTGCCGTGGCGGAACACGCCGCGGAACAGGTCCTTCGTCGCCTTGCGGTTGAGGAAGTGCTGCTGGTCGGGCGCGCGCTCGTAGGCGTAGCCCGGCGAGACCGTGATGCCGTCGATGCCCATCTTCGTCACGCTGTCGAAGAAGTCGGCGATCTTGTCGGCGGAGGAATTGTTGAAGAACGTGCAGTTGATGGTGACGCGGAAGCCCATCTCCTTCGCCTTGGCGATGGCGGCCACGGCCTTGTCGTAGACGCCGCGCTGGCACACGGAGCCGTCGTGCATCTCCTTGTCGCCGTCGAGATGGATCGACCAGGTGAAGTACGGGCTCGGCTTGTACTCCTTAATCTTCTTCTCGAGCAGAAGCGCGTTCGTGCACACGATCGCGAACTTCTTCTGCGCGATGATGCCCTCGACGATCTGCGGCAGATCCTTGTGCAGGAGCGGCTCGCCGCCGGCGATCACCACCATGGGTGCGCCGCACTCGCGCACGGATTCCAGGGCGTCGGCCACGGGGAGACGCTTGTTGAGAATCTCGTCCGGGTAATCGATCTTGCCGCAACCGGCGCAGGCGAGATTGCAGCGGAACAGCGGCTCCATCATCATCACGAGCGGGTAGCGCTTGCGACCGGTGAGGTGCTGTTTCAGGATGTAGCCGCCAATCTTCGCGACGTACCGGAGGGGAATACCCAAGACGTGGCTCCTTGTTGCTGGCCCCGATGTATCGGGCTGCTTAGCGTGAAAAAAAGCGGAATTCCAGCGACCTAGGTTGGAACCAATCTGAAACGGCGCAAAACCCGCCGGGGTCGCGTGCCTTTCCAGGACCCTGGGATAATCCCGCCACAGGCCCGGACGTTGGGCGGGTCTCTCGCGTCGGTTCCTGGGTCGGTTTCTGGAAAGAACGTGGCTCGCTGGAGGCAGCCGGGCGATTCTCGATGAAACGCCTGTTGCACTGCGATCGCTGGAGAGAAGACCCGCGATCATGAGTTTTGTGAGGCGACCCGTTGGAGGACGCCGGTGATTTTTTCCTAGCCACCCGGCGCGTGCCGCCGCCCGGCACGGATCGCAACCGCACGCGGGTGCGAAAGCGCACGGGGGTACGATGCGGAGGGAGAGAGAATCCCCGTGCGTTGCATTCCGGACGCTGGACCCTTACTGAGCCAAGCAAGAAGATCGGATTGCCGTGCCCGTCCGTTTGCTCGCGCAGACGGGGCGACCGGAATTCGCCGCCAGGGGCTTCGCACTCGTGGATCGTGCCGACAGGTGAAAACCGTCCGTTGGAAACCACGCGATCCGCACGTGCCGGCCCAAGGGTCGGCGGCTTCTGACAGAGCCGGGCTCGGCCCGATCGCATCGCACAAGCAGGCAGGATACCCGTGATCGAACGGCTCGTCGCGTTTTCCGTCCAGCGTCGCTGGCTGGTCATAGCCCTGGTTGCCCTCGTCACCGTCGCGAGCGCCGGCCTGGCCGCCCACCTGTTCCGCATCAACACCGACGTGGAACGGCTGATCGACAAGGACGTGCCCTGGCGGCAGGACGAGATCGCCTACGAGAAAGCCTTCCCGCAGCGGACCGGCACCCTCGTGGCGGTCATCGACGGGAAGACGCCCGAGCAGGCCGAGGAGGCCGCGGCCAACCTCGCCAAGGCCCTGGCCAACCGTAAGGATACGATCGAATCCGTCTACCGCCCGGATGGCGGCCCGTTCTACGAGAAGAACGGCTTCCTGCTGATGTCGCAGGAAGAGCTGACGAAGACCACCGAGCAGCTCGTGCAGCAGCAGGGGCTGCTTGGCCCCTTGGCGGCCGACCCGTCCCTGCGCGGCATTATGCGGGTGCTCAGTCTCGGTGCGAAGGGCGTCAAGAGCGGCGACGCCAAGATCGAGGATCTCGATCGGCCCATGGGCCAGATCGACGAGACCCTGCGCACGGTGCTCGCCGGCGAGCCGGCCCGGCTGTCGTGGCAGACACTGCTCTCCAACGGCAAGCTGCAGGGCACCGATCTGCGCAAGTTCGTGATGATCCAGCCGGTGCTGGACTACAACGCCCTCCAGCCCGGCGCGACGGCGACGGCGGTGGTGCGCAAGATCGCCGCCGACCTCAAGATCAACAACGGCGAGTACAATGTCGGTGGTGGCGCCCGCATGCGCCTGACCGGTCCCGTGGCCGTGGCCGACGACGAGTTCGCGACCCTCGCGGAGGATGCGTTCCTCAATTACAGCGTCACCACGGGCGCCATCGTGCTGTTCGTGTGGCTCGCCCTGCGCTCCGCTTCGCTGGTCGGCGCCGTGCTCATCACCACCTTCGCCGGCCTCATCGTCACGGCGGCCCTCGGCCTGCTGATGGTGGGCGAGTTGAACCCCATTTCCGTCGCCTTCGCGGCCCTGTTCGTCGGGCTCGGCATCGATTTCGGCATCCAGTTCGCCGTGCGCTACCGGGCCGACCGGTTCGAGCAGCCCGACCTGCCCTCGGCGCTCCGCGCCGCCGCGCGCGGCGTCGGCTGGTCCCTGACGCTGGCCGCCATCTCGCTCATCGCCGGCTTCTTCGCCTTCCTGCCCACGGCCTTCCGCGGCGTGTCCGAACTCGGCCTCATCGCCGGCGTCGGCATGATCGTCGCCTACCTGTTCTCGCTCACCCTGCTGCCGGCCCTCATCGCCGTGTTCAAGCCGAAGACGGAAGCGAAGGCCGTCGAGACCACCTGGATGGCGGGGGTCGATCACTGGATCATCGAGCACCGCAAGGCCGTGCTCATCGGCGTCGGCCTCGTCACGGTGGCGGGCATCCCGCTCCTGTTCAAGCTGCCGTTCGATTCCAACCCGATGCACCTGCGCAGCCCCAAGGTGGAATCGATCTCCACCTATCTCGACCTGATCAAGGACCCGGAGACGAGCCCGAACCTCATCGACGTCCTCGCCCCCTCCCCCGAGGCGGTTCCAGACCTCGCCGCCAAGCTGCGCAAGCTGCCCTCCGTGGCCAAGGTGATCGATATCGACACCTTCGTGCCCCGCGATCAGGATCAGAAGCTCGCCATCATCGCCGACACGGCGCAGCTCCTCGGCCCGGCGCTCAACCCCGGCCGCAAGCCGCCGCCGCCCACGGATGCGGACAACGTGAAGGCGATCAAGGACACGGCTGCCGCCCTGCGGACGCTGACCGGCGCCCGCGCGGCCGAGGCCCTCGCGGGGAGCCTCGACAAGCTCGCCACCGCCCCGGTGGCGACGCGGGAGGCCGCCAGCGTCGCCCTGACGACGGACCTCAAGACCCTGCTCACCCGCCTCGCCGGACTCCTCAATCCGCAGAAGATCACCCTGGACAACCTGCCGCCGAAGCTGAAGGCGGAGTGGGTCACGGCGGACGGGCGCTCGCGCATCGAGGTCCATCCGAGCGGCGACGCCAACGACAACGTCGTCCTGCGCCGGTTCGCCAAGGAGGTGCAGACCGTGGCACCCCACGCCACGGGCGCGCCGGTGGCCACCACGTCGTCGAGCTACACCATCCTCGGCGCCTTCGTGCAGGCGGCACTGACCGCCCTGGTGCTCATCTTCATCATCCTGTCGGTGGCCCTGCGCAAACCCTGGGACGTGGCGATGACGCTCGGCCCCCTGGTGCTCGCCACCCTGTGGACCCTCATGGCGCTCCACGTGGTCGGCATGCCGCTGAACTTCGCCAACATCATCGCCATGCCGCTGATGCTCGCCGTCGGCGTGGCGTTCCACATCTACTACGTCATCGCGTGGCGGGCGGGCGTCGCCGACATGCTGGCCTCCAGCCTCACCCGGGCGATCTTCTTCTCGGCGCTGACCACCGGCACGGCCTTCGGCTCCCTGGTGCTGTCGAGCCATCCGGGCACGGCCAGCATGGGCAAGCTGCTGGCCCTGTCGCTGTTCTTCACCCTCGTGGCGGCGTTCTTCGTGGTCCCGGCCTTCCTCGGCCCACCGCCGAAGCAGCCCGACCCGAAGCGCCCCGAAGGCGACGCCGCCGTACCGCCGGACCTTCAGACCAGGCGTCCGGCCGAGGCGGTATCGGCGAAATAGGCCGGGCGTCCTTCGAGAATGGCGAGCGGGCGCGGGTGGATCCCGCGCCCGTTCTGCGTTTGGGGGGGATCGCAATGTTCCGGACTGGACGCTTGTCAGCGGCATGCTAGAATTTACGCCATGACGACGATCTTGTTGGAGGAGGCCGGCCCGATGTTTGCCGACCTCGCCAAGCGCGTAGAGAACGGCGAAACCATCGTGGTGGCTCGCGATGGCAAGCCCGTTCTCGACCTCGTGCCTCATCGACCCGATGAGACGCAGCGGTGCACGGGTATCGACTGGGACGCCGCTTATGCCTATCTGCGAGCGAATGGGCTCGATGATCCGTTCCCTTTCGTCGCCGATGATTTCGATGATCCCCTGCCGGAGGATTTCCTACTACGGCCGTTGCCCTGATCCGTGCGTCTCCTTCTCGACACGCACGTCCTGATCGCGTTTTCAAAGGGACAGCTGGAGCGTACCTATCCGGTGATCGCCACCGGCCTTGCTCTGACCGAACACGACGTCGCTTTGAGTGCGGTGAGCCTCTGGGAAATTGCGATCAAGGCTCGGCTGGGTAAGCTCGATGCAGGAATCCCGCCCGCGAACCTTGCGGTATTTTTCGAAGCCGCAGGCCTCACCATCCTGCCGATCACGCATCACCACGTGGTGGCCGAGGTGTCGCCGGAACCCGTGACTCGCGATCCCTTCGACCGCCTTCTGCTGGCACAATACCGGATCGAGCAACGCTTCCTCGTCACCGTGGATCACGCCCTGCGCGATCACCCCCTCGCCGCCCGCTTTCCATAAGGCGGCCTATTACGACGCAAAATCCGAGAACCCGCCGCGGATCGCGCCCGATCCCGCCAGGGCGGCGCGGGTGGCCGGCGCGATCAGGGCATCGCGCTCCGCCGCGTAGGCGTAGCCCGGGGCCTCGCCGGGGAAACCGCCGCCGGTGCCGGGGTGGGTGTAGAGTTCCGTGAAACCGTCCGGCAGATGGGCCAGGAGGCCGGCCACGCGGTCCGGCGTCATGGCGCCGGACCAGGCGAGCCCCAGGGTCCGGTCGGGGATCAGGAGCCCGGCCTGACGCGCGCGCACGGCCAGCAGGGCGGCCCAGGGTGCGCTGTCGCGGGCCGGCTTCGGGTGGGTCCCCGGTTCGGCGGCGCGCAGCACCGCCCGGGGCTCGCGCGGCACGCGGATCGCCCGCATGCCGTAGCGGCGGCCGATGGCCAGCACCGCACCGGCGATGAGGGGGTGGACGTGGAAGTGCTTGTGGGCGTTGACGTGGTCCAGGGGCAGTCCGGTGGCGCGATAGGCCTCGAACTGGGCCGTGATCTCCGCCACGAGCTGGCGCCGGGCCGCCGGTTTCAGGGCGAGGTCGAGGCCGAGCTTGCCCATATCGCCGCGGATGAGGCCGTCCGGCCCGACGAGGTCGGGCAGGTCGGCGGGCGGCAGGGTCGGCCATGCCTCGACCAGGACGAGGTGCAGCCCGACCCGGAGCGACGGCAGGCGCCGGGCGCGGGCCACGGCGTCGGCTGCGGCAGGCGCGCCGACCATCAGGCTCGCGGCCGTGAGGATGCCCTCGCGATGGGCCTGCTCGACGGCCTCGTTGACCGCCAGACTCAGACCGAAATCGTCGGCCGTCACGACGAGACGCTTCACGAAAAGCTCCTGAGGAATGGGTGTCGAGAGGGCAAGCCCTCTCGCGGGTCGAGGGCGGACCCCCGAACGAAAACGGCCGGGCTGTGAGGCCCGGCCGCGATTGTCGGAGGGATGAGGCTCAGGCCGCCTTGGCGGTGCCCTGGCGCTCCTTGAGGAAGCGGTAGAACTCCACGCCCTCTCGCAGGCGGCGCTTCATCATGTCGGGCGAGCGCACCATCTCGGAGACGATGGAGGCGATCTTCGGGGCGCGGAAGTAGAACTTCCGGTAGAATTCCTCCACCGCCGCGAAGATCTCGGAATGCGACAGGTGGGGATAATGCAGCGGCGCGATCTGCACGCCGTTCTCGTCGACGAGCTCGGCGTTGGCGATGTCGAGCCAGCCGTTCTCGACCGCCTGCTTGTACAGGAAGGTGCCCGGGTAGGGGGCGGCCAGGGACGCCTGGATCGTGTGCGGGTTGATGCGCTTGGCGAACGCGATGGTCTCCTGGATCGTCTCACGGGTCTCGCCGGGCAAGCCGACGATGAAGGTGCCGTGGATGGCGATGCCGAGGTCGTGGCAATCCTTGGTGAACTTCTCGGCGACCTCGACGCGCATGCCCTTCTTGATGTTGTTCAGGATCTGCTGGTTGCCGGACTCGTAGCCGACCAGCAGCAGGCGCAGGCCGTTCTCCTTCAGAACCTTCAGGGTCTCGCGCGGCACGTTGGCCTTGGCGTTGCACGACCAGGTGACACCGAGCTTGCCCAGCTCGCGCGCGATTTCCTCGGCGCGCGGCAGGTTGTCGGTGAAGGTGTCGTCGTCGAAGAAGAACTCCTTCGTCTGCGGGAACTCCTTCAGGCAGTACTTGATCTCCTCGATCACGTGCGCGACCGAGCGGGTGCGGTAGGTGTGACCGCCGACGGTCTGCGGCCAGAGGCAGAAGGTGCAGCGGCTCTTGCAGCCGCGGCCCGAATAGAACGAGATGTAGGGGTGCTTCAGGTACCCGATGAAGTACTTCTCCATCTGGAGGTCGCGCTTGTACACGCTCGTGACGAACGGCAGCTGATCCATGTCCGTCATGATCTCGCGATCGACGTTGTGGATCACGACACCGTTGGCATCCCGGTAGGACAGGCCCTTGATCTCCGACATCGGCGTGCCGTCGGCGACTTCCTTGACGGTGAAGTCGAACTCGTTGCGGGCGCAGAAATCGATGCACGGGGCCTGGGCCATGGCACCGGCGGCGTCGACGGCGACCTTGGCGCCGATGAGGCCGGCGATGAGCTTCGGATTGGCGGCCTTCAACGCCTCGACGGTCTTCACGTCGGACTTGAACGACGGCACCGAGGTATGGAGCACCACGAGATCGAAGTCGTTGGCCTGGGCCACGATCTCGGCGAGCTTGATGTTGTGCGGGGGCGCATCGATGAGCTTCGAGTTCGGCACCAGGGCGGCCGGCTGGGCGAGCCAGGTCGGGTACCAGAACGACTTGATCTCGCGCTTGGCCTGGTAGCGGGAGCCGGCGCCGCCGTCGAAGCCGTCGAAGGTGGGGGCCTGCAGGAAGAGGGTGCGCATGGGGTTCAAGGCCTCAGCGAGAAGGAAACGGGACGGGCGGGAAGCTAGAAGCGAAGCTCAGAGCGAGGATGCACCAGCATCGTGGCCGAGACTTCGCTCGGGGATCAGTGTGCCATCCGCAACCACCCGATAATCGTGGCCCTTCCATGTCACCGCACCCGAGACGAAGCTCCAGGAGAAGTTCATGAACGAGAGGATGTCGCGAATCGGCAACAGCCAATACGGATGGGGCGCCAGCCCGAAGGCCCGCTCCAGGCGCACGCACAGGACGATGCGGCAGGCGAGCGCCAGGGCCGCCACGGCCAGGGCGTGGATGCCGGCGCCCGGAATCAGCGCGCCCATGAGGGCGAGGGGGAAGGCGTGGGTGACGATGGAGCCGGCGTAGCCCGCCGGATCGACGTTGCGGATGGTGCGGTTCCAGCGCAGCTCGTGGCTCCATAGGCCGGCCAGATCGGTGTCGACGCAGGTATGGCCGATGGTGAAGGTCGGGATCGCGACGATTCCCCCGCCGGCGCGCAGGGCTTCGCCGATGGCGTAGTCGTCGGCGAGGTCATCCCGGAACGCCTCGAAGCCGCCGATCTCGGTCAGCGCCTTCGCCGTGAACGCGATGGTGGAGCCGAAGCAGGGCTTGGCGAGGCCGAGGGAGGTTCCCATCACCACGTTGGGCAGGAACTGCACGTCGATGGCCAGCGCCGAGAGATGGGCCCAGATGCTCCGGTGCGCCGGCACGCCGTGATAGAGGCAGGTGACGCCGTTGATGCCGGGCTGGCTCAGCTCGGCGACGATGCGGGCGAGGTAATCCGGCTTCACCACCATGTCGCTGTCGGCGAGCACCACCACCGCGTGGGCGATGGAACCGGACATGTTGATGAGGTTCGAGACCTTGCGGTTGGAGCCGTGCTGGCGCGCATCGACGACGAGGTCGAGGCGAAGGGCCGGATAGGCCTCGGCAAGACGGCGCACGACCGCGATCGCCGGGTCGGCGGCGTTCTGCACGCCGAACACCACCTGGACGGGGGCGGCATAGGCCTGCTGGCAGAAAGTCTCGAGGTTCTCGTAGAGGTTCGGCTCCATGCCGCAGAGCGGCTTGAGGATGGTCACCGAGGGCGGCGTGCCCTTGAGGACGGGCACGGTGCGTCGGGCGAAGCGGCCGGCCAGGGCCGCGGCGGCCAGACCGTAGACGCAGCCGGCCAGCGCGAGCAGCAGCAGGAGGTGCGAGAGCCAGATCAGGTCCATGGGGGCATCGCTCGGTCACGGGGCTCGTGAGAGTGCCGCGAGGAGAGCGGCGCGAAGGTCGGTACGTCGGTGGTGAAGCCGGCTGTGACCGGACTCTAAGGCGCCGGTTTGGCGGCGAGCATGACGGCGGTGCGTTCGCGCAGGAATTTCAGCAACTCGTCGGCGCCGCCCGCCTTGAGGGGGTCCGCGAAGCTGCCGCGCAGGGCAGCGACCTCGCTGACGTTGCCGTTGAGGTAGATGTCCTGGATGCGGTTGCCCGGGCCGACGAGGTAGTCGACCTGAGAAGAATCGCCGTCGGCGTTGGCGGCCTCGCTCTGAACCAGCCGGTTGGCGCCGCGCGCCTCGCTCTCGGGATTCACCGTGAACGTGCCGCCAGCGGCCTGCCGGAGGCGGGTGGCGTAGGTCGCGATGAAGTACTGGCCGAAGGCCTCCGTGAGGGCGCCCTGCTGCTCGGGGGAGAATCCCTTCCACGTCGGACCGACGGCGACGCGCGCCATGGCGGGGAAGTCGATGGTCTCGGTCAGCGTCGCGCCGATGGCGGCGGCGCGGGTCCGGACGTCGCCGGGGCCACCCTTCAGGGCGGTCTCGAAGCTGGTGTAGAGGGTGCGGACGACGCCCACCGCCGGATCGTCGGCGGCCCGCGCGGCCAGGGGCGCCGTCAGGGGCGCCGCCAGCAGGCCTGCGACGAGGCCCGCACGGAGGATGGGGATCAGGCGCACTTCTTCAGGTCCCCCAGCTCACCCTCGACGGTCCGCAGGAGCGTGGTGCCGCGGTCGGCGGTGTAGGGCATCACCACGGGAGCGGGGTGCGGCGCGGTCTGACGGGGCGTCACCGCGTCCCCGCTCTCCGGCGCCGGCCCGCCCTTGCCTTCCAGGGCGTGCCAGGCGAGCAGCCCGGGGACGCCGACGAGGAGGTCGGCCAGCCGCTTGACGAGGGAGAGGGCGAGGGCCGCCTCGGCCGGGATGCCGAAGATGGCACAGAGTGCGATGAGGCCGCCTTCCTGGGCGCCGAGGGCACCGGGCACGGCGAAGGCCGCGCCGCGCACCGCCTGCGCCAGGCTCTCGATGACGAGGGCCTCGAGGAAGCTCACGGGATAACCCATGAAGTGCAGGCAGACATAGACCTCGATGGTGCCGATGAGCCAGCCGACGAGGTGGATGCCGATGCCGCCGGCGACCCGGCCGTGATGGCCGTAGAGTCGCTTCAGGGCGTCGTAGAGCACGTCGATGGCGCCGAGCGCGCGCCACTCGCGGGAGCCGGCGAAGCGGCTGACCAGGGACTGGATCACCTTGTGGCCGCTGCGGCGCTGGATGAGGTAGAAGGCGGCGAGCGCCGGCGCAGCGACGGCGAGCCCGCCCGCCACGGTGCGGACGATGGGGCCGTCCCCGGCGAGCCAGGCGAGCAGTACGACGCCGGCCACGGTGAACAGGAACTGGGTGACCGCCTGGGTCATCAGATCGACGAACATGCTGGCTCCGGCGACGCCGCCGGAGACGCCGCGCTTGGTCAGGAGCCGGGCGGCGACGAAGTCGCCCCCGACCTGGGCCACGGGCAGCAGGGTGTTGATGCCCTCGCGCACGAACCGGAGCGTGACGCAGTCGCGGAAGGACGGGCGCTCGAAGCGCGGGAAGATCACGAACCAGCCCAGGCCCGCCCAGGCCACGGCCACGGCGCGCGCGACCACGACGACGAGGGCGCCCCATCCGGCGCTGACTACGGCAGCGGCCACGTCTTCGAGACCCGAGGACAGGAACAGGCCAACGACCGTGCAAAGACCGGCGATCAGGGCCAATGTCGTCAAACGCTTCATGGTCCCCTTTCGGACGTCGGTTCGGCTGATCTCTGCTGAAATCCCGCCGTGTTTCCGGGTCAGAAGACCGCCGGAAGCGATGAACGTCATCGGAAGTTGCAGCTTTGGGAAGCGTTGTCTATCACCCGATAGACACAGTGCGGGCCAAAGCGGGACAGGGGCGAAGCCCCAAAAAAGCAGCCGCAGGACGCGCGACAGGGGTACGATCATGGACCGCGAATCACACATCACGGCGGGTGAAGCCGTCGATCAGGACGGGCGTGGCGACCGCACGGCGTCGGCCGGTTTCGGCGCTCCCGGAACGCCCAAGCCGCACTCGCCGGTGATGGCCTGGAACGAGTGGGACCCCCTGGAGGAGGTCATCGTCGGAAGTCTCGACGGTGCGACCATTCCGACACACCACCTGACGGTGATCTTCAACCTGCCGCGTGCGGCCCAGCCGTTCTACCGCTTCGCGTCCGGCTTCCGGTATCCGAAGTTCATGAAGAAGCTCGCCCAGCAGGAACTGGACAACTTCATCTCGATCCTCGCCGGCGAGGGCGTGAAGATCCGCCGGCCCGACAGCATCGACTTCTCGAAGAAGTTCCGGGCGCCGCAATGGTCCTCGCGCGGCTTCTGCGTCGCATGCCCGCGCGACCCGTACCTCGTCATCGGCGACGAGATCATCGAGAGCCCCATGTGCTGGCGGTCGCGCTACTTCGAGGGCGACGCCTACCGGTCGCTCTTCAAGGAGTACTTTCGTGCGGGTGCGCGCTGGACGTCCGCGCCGCGTCCGCAGCTCACCGACGAGCTTTACAACTACGATTACCGGGTGCCGAACCTGAAGGCCGGCGAGCCGATGCAGTTCACGGTGAACGAGTTCGAGCCGGTGTTCGACGCGGCCGATTTCGTCCGCTGCGGCCGCGACCTGTTCGTGACCCGCTCCAACGTCACCAACCTCATGGGCATCGAGTGGCTGCGCCGCCACCTCGGCCCGGGCTTCCGCATCCACGAGATCGAAAGCCGCTGCCCGCAGCCGATGCACATCGATTCGTCGTTCATGCCGCTGGCCCCCGGCAAGGTGCTGGTGAACCCGGACTACATCGACGTCGAGAAGCTGCCGGCCGTGCTCAAGAAGTGGGACGTGCTCATCGCCCCGCGCCCCGACCCCGTCGAGGGCTTCATGAGCAAGATCTCCATGTGCTCGCCCTGGACCTCGATCAACGTGCTCGCCATCGACGAGAAGAAGATCGTCGTCGACCAGAGCCAGCCGACCCTGATCAAGGCCCTCAAGGATTGGGGCTTCGACCCGATCCCGGCGCCGTTCCTGTCCTACGGACCGTTCGGCGGCTCGTTCCACTGCGCCACCCTCGACGTGCGCCGCCGTGGCACCCTGAAGTCCTACTTCTAGGATTCTTTTACGTCGAGGATGATCGACAGATGCGGAAGCGCGCCGACGGTGCGCTCCCGCCGCAGGGTTCGCGCCCGCCCCGTAATCGCCTCAGGCGATCCGCCCGCGCACGGTCCGCCGCCAGACCGTCGCCGCCGCCGCCAGGGCGAGACCGTATTGCAGCATTCCGTTCTCGGCGAGATCGGCGGGCGCCGCGTACCACTGCAGGGCCAGACGCGTGCCGGCGTTGAGCAGCATCAGCCCAAGGCAGAAGATCAAACTGGCGACGAGGGTGGCGACGAAATCGGGCATGGCGATTCATCCGGTGAACCCGGATGCTATGTCGCAAGGCCTGCGCCAGGATTTTTCGGCGCCAGGATTTTCGGCGCAATGAGGACGGGCGATCAGGCCGCCGGCGGTTTCGTCGCCCGCATGGATGGCCGTGAGCCGAAAGCCTCGAACCAGACCGCAAGGGTCGGGCTCCGCCGGCGCCAGGCCAGGTCGGGCAAGCGCAGGTCGAGGTAGCCGAGCGCGCAGGCGACCGTAATGGTCCCGATATCGACCCGGTCGGCGAGGGCGTCTGCACCGGCCTCGAAGGCATCGAGGGCACTTTCGATCTTGGCGGTCTGTCCGGTGATCCAGGCGGCCGAGCGCTCGCCCTCGGCGCGCACGGTGAGTTCGTAGCGGATGAGAAGCGCGGCATCGAGGATGCCGTCGGCCGTCGATTGATCGTTGAGCGCCATCCAGCGGGCCGGGCCGGGGCGCGGAAACACCGCCCCGCCGCCGACGGTGTCGAGGTATTCGCAGATCACCCGGCTGTCGGCCAGTACCCGTCCGTCAT
Source organism: Methylobacterium sp. WL69 (assembly GCF_008039485.1). Lineage (NCBI taxonomy): Bacteria > Pseudomonadati > Pseudomonadota > Alphaproteobacteria > Hyphomicrobiales > Methylobacteriaceae > Methylobacterium > Methylobacterium sp. WL69. Next base: position 20,220 of record NZ_VRUZ01000023.1, read on the forward strand.
CGGTGATCAGGGTCGGCACCTGGGCCAGGGGATGGACCGCCAGGATATTGGCGTCGCGCTGGGTCGGGTGGGCGGCACTGGAGAGGAGTTCCAGGCGCCCGGCGATCCCGACCTCGTGGGCGACGACCATGACCTTGCGCACGAACGGCGAGACACCGGAGTGGAACAGCTTCATCAAGGGGCGAGATCCGGTTCGGGCACGGGGGATCAGGGCCGGCGGGATGCCGGCTTGGCACGGGTGGCTGCGGGCGTGACGACGGCGGCCGGCGGCGGCGTCAGGCGCGGCGTCTCGACGACGAGGCGCTTGACCGGCCAGCCGTCGGCCCACCGCTCCATGTCGCTCAGCCGCGGATTGGCCTTCAGCGCTTGAGCGTCGGCACCGCCGAAGGCCGCCGTGGCGGCGAGATCGAAGGTCTTCCAATAGGCGAGATAGTCGAGACTGTCCGTGCGCGCGTTGTTGATCTGCGCGACCAGGGTGGTCTGCTCGCCGGTGAGCGCCATGTCGGGCGTCCACTTGAACGGCGGCGTCGGCTGCTTCAGGTCACGCGGCGGCTCGGGCGGCAGTTTCAGGGCGCCGCCATCATAGGCCGGGTCTGCACCGGCGGGCGAGGCCAGGGTGGCGGTGAGCGCCGGGAAGCCATGGTCGTCCGACAGGGCACGCAGGAAGAGCTTGCGCTCGGGCGTCACGGCGCTCGCCTCGCGCAGGAGACGGCGAGCCGCGAGATCGGCCGCCCGTGCGTCGCGGTCGCCGATCACCGTGACCACGAGGGTCTCGGGGGCGATTCTGGACAGGTCGTGCAGGACGATGCCGCGCGCCTTGGCGTCGCTGGCGATGCCGCCGGGCATGATCGCGAAGACGAGGCGCGGCACGGGCAGGCCCTGCTCGGCTGCGTCCGCCGCGACGTTGGCGGCGATGGGCGCACCAGCGAGATGCCCGATCACCGCGACGCGCTTCACATCCGGTTTGGCATCGGCATCCTGGGCCAGCTCCGAGAATGCGGTCTTGAGCAGGCGTTCGGCGCTGGCCGAGGCATCGGCCGGTCGCGTCCGGTTGATCTCCTGGAAGCGCGGAAACACCACGAGGAATCCCGTGCGGGCAAGGTGATCGATCCAGGCGCCGTAGGCTTGCGGGTTCGGCGCTCCCCAGGCGTGGAGGAACACCGCCACGGGGCGGCCCTCCGCGGGGGCGGGCCCCACCTTGTGGAAGATGAGAGTCGCCGCGCCGGGCCGCCCGAGGGCACGCTTGACGATGGTCGCGGCGCGGTCGCCGATCCCGCCCGGTCCCTCAGCCGGCTGAACCGGCGGAGCGGCCGCCAAGGCCGGGCCTTGCGGGGCACCGACGAAGCAAAGGCAAGCGGCGGCAAGGCCGAGGCGAAGGTTCAGGCGCATGGCGGGCTCGACAGACGAAATCGGAACGGCAGGGGCCCGACGGCCGAGACATAGCAGATCACGCAGGGCGCGCGACGGCGGGAGCAAAGCTCCTGAATAGTGCGGTATTCCCGCCGCACTCTATGATGCCGCGCCATCCTCGCTCGCGTGCCGTCGCTTCCCGTCGATGAGGTTCGCCAAGTGCAGGAGATCGCCGGGCACCGAAGAATCCTCGACGTCGCCATAGAGATCACGCAGATCGTTTCCGATCCGCGCGAGCAGCGCCGACTCGTCGAAGACCGTGTAGGACGCGGCCGTCATTGGGGCATATCGGTTGTGTTGGTTGCCGGACGTCATGGGAGTCACACCGGACCGCTCGCGCGGTTTCGTACGAAGAGACTCGGTAAACGGTCCGGTACGCTCAAGTTTCCACTTTGCCGACGATAATTTTGGAACCGCTCGCGCCCGTCCCGATCACGTCGGGACCGATCCGAGCTTCGGCCGAGCGGCCAGCCGCTTCCTGAACCCAGGCCAGGATGTCGGCGGCACGCCAGGGTTTGGGGATGAACGTCGCAGACATCCGCAGGTCGCTCGGCTGGTCGCCGGCATCGCCCGACGTGAGGAGGACCCGGACCCGGGGCCAAGTGACGCCGATGATGCGGGCGAGTTCGAAACCGCCGATGGGACCCGGCGTACGAACGTCCGAGAAGACGACGCTGACTTCGTCGCCGCGGTCGTTGAGGATCGCCAGGGCACGTTCAGCCGTCTCGGCCTCGATGACTCGAAAACCCGTCTCCTCCAGTAACTCGGCCGCGAGATAGCGCTCGTCGGGCTCGTCCTCGACGACGAGGATGACCGGGCGTGCATCGGACAGGGGGGAAGAACTCATGGTCCGGAACGCTCTTCAAGCCAGGACGGCGGGCCGATCCTCTTAGTATCCGATCCGTGAGCTAACCGACGAATGTGTCGGCCATGCGGGCGCGGGCCGCGACGTTTTTCGATCAATGCAGCATTCGTGCCTCAGTTCCCCGTCGAGGGGCCGCGCCCGGCATCGTCGTCAGACGCCCTGCGTCTTGAGAAAGGCCAGGGCTCGGGTCCAGCCGTCCTCCGCCGCTTCGCGCCGGTAGCTCGGTCGGTAATCGGCGTGGAAGCCGTGGGGTGCATCCGGATAGACGACGAGCTCGACGGACTTGCCCGCCGCCCGTGCCTTGTCCCGCGCCGCCTCGATGGCAGCAACCGGGATGCCGGTATCGGCGGCGCCGTACAGACCGAGAAGAGGTGCGTTGATCTCGCCGGCGACATCGTCGGCCGTGCGTGGCTGGATCGACGTGCGTTCGCCGCCCATGGCGCCGTACCAGGCCACGCCGGCCTTCAGATCCCGGCGATGGGCGGCGTAGAGCCAGACGCCCCGCCCGCCCCGACACCAGCCCATGGTGGCGAGGCGGGATGCGTCGCCGTTCGAGTTCGAAACCGCCCAGGCCACGGCGGCGTCGAGGTCGGCCATCCACTGGGTGTCAGGCGTCTTCGAGATGACGTCCCGGACGATCACCTTGGCATCGGTCATGGTCGAGAGATCGCCCTGGCGGGCGTAGAGCTCGGGTGCCACGGCGCAGTAGCCGACCTTGGCCAGGCGCCGGCAGATGTCCTTGATGTAGTCGTGGACGCCGAAAATCTCCTCGATGACGAGGATAACCGGGAACGGTCCCTGCCCTTCCGGCATTGCGCGGTAGCCGGGCATCGGCCCGTCGGCGGCGGGGATGCGAACTTCGCCTGCCACGAGGCCGGCGGCGTCCGTATGGATCACCTGCGCTTCGACGGAAGTCGTGGCGAGGGTGAGTCCGGTCATCAGGCTCGTCATCACGAAGCCGCGCCGGGAAAACGGGGGTGCCAGGAGGCCTTCAAGGCCGTTCATCCCGGCCGCGCCGTCATCGTGATTGTGTCCCATGATTCTCTCCGATGCCCGACCGGCATCTAGGGCCGGGCGCTCGGAGAGCAACGTCCCGCGTCAGAGCGCGACGCGCTGGACGCCCGCCTCCACTGTCCGCGGCACGGGCATGCCGATCCGGCGGCTGCCGCCACGCACCTCCGGCGAAGCATTGCGCTTGCGCGCGGCGCTCTGCTTCGGTGCCTTGGGGCGGATCACCTCGCCCAGGGTGACGAAGCCGTCAGCGGCCTTTCCGATGCCCTGCCCGGCCGTCAAGCCGAAGCCCATGGCGAAGGACGGGGCGAGACCGGCATCGCGGGTGATCGCGAAGGTGTCGAGGGCGGCGAGGAAGGCCTCGCGGAACGGCAAGGGCCGGCACCAGCTCTTCTCGGCCAAGTGCAGCGGCCATTCCCACAAATCGCCCCGGCGCATTCCGAGCACGTCGCGAGCGATGAAGTACCCGGTCGCGCGATGCTCCAGCCCCTCGGGCAGGACGCTCCATTCGGCGTTGCCGAACAGGGGGACGGCGGTCGCGCGGATCTCGTCCGGATGCAGGTCGATCATGATGTCCCCTCATGGCGCCGCGCGAATCACCCGATCGGTGATCGACGTGTCGTTTAGAACATTGAGGGAACATTGGTCCGAATCGGGACGGCCGTCAAGCGATGTTCTTGTTGCGTTCGTGCGTGACCGTCAGGATTTGGGTTTGCGGAACAGCGGGTGTTCCACCCGATCGCCGGCATGGATGCCCAGACGCGCCGTGGTGCCGGCATTGAGCTCGAGCACGGACAGGACCGCCTCGCCCGATGGGATGACCTTCGTCGAGAGCGGTTCCGTATCCGTGGCGATGCGCGCGATGGTCCCGTCCGCGCGGATGAACACCATGTCGAGGGGCAGGTAGGTGTTCTTCATCCACATGGCCACGGGTGCGGCGGCCTGGAAGTCGAACAGCATGCCGTGATCGGGGGCCATGGTGCGCCGGTACATGAGGCCGCGCGAGCGGTCGGCATCCGTCCGCATCACCTCGACGGCGAAGGCGTGGCGCCCGGCGCGGGATGCGATGGTCAGGGGCTCGGTCTGGCCGGAGGCCGCGTCCTGCGCGGGGGCGGCCGTGAGACCGAGACCGAGGAACAGAAGCGCACAGAGCGCGCGCAGGGCGGCTTTGGTGTTCGACAACGCGGAACTCATGCTTGGGGAAAAAGTGTGGGCTCGGGGAAAAGCTTGGTTCAGTGCGAGACGGGCAGCGCGCCGTCGGGAAAGCGGACCTCCGCCGCCATCCTGCCCTTCGAGCCGTCACCGTAGCGGACGAGAACGATCTCGCCGGGTTTGAGTTCGGCGATGCCGTAGCGGCGAAGCGTCTCCATATGCACGAAGATGTCGGGCGTGCCGTCGCCCCGGCTGAGGAAGCCGAAGCCGCGCAGGCGATTGAACCACTTCACCACCGCCGTCTCGAGGCCGCTCGTCGGCGTGACGCTGACATGGGTGCGCGGCAGCGGCAGTTCGGAGGGATGCAGGGCCGTGGATTGATCGAGGGAGAGTACCCGGAACGCCTGCCAGCCGCGTGGCCGCTCGGTCGCCTCCACGACGACGCGCGCGCCCTCGCTGGCGGATTGGTGACCGTCGCGGCGCAGGCAGGTGATGTGGAGCAGCACGTCCGCCGCGCCGTCGTCGGGCACGATGAAGCCGAACCCCTTCGCCACGTCGAACCACTTGATGCGACCGGCCACCTCGATCAGGTCGAGGGGGCGCTGGGTCTCACCGCCGAGGCCCTCGCCGGTGCGGGCATCCGCGTGCTCGTCCGCCGAATGCCCCCCGTAGGAGCCTGCCCCGAAATCGTCCGACATTAAGCAACCCATACCGAATCACGCCACGCGATCCGAAAGGGAGATTAACGAAGTCGTCACCCTGCGGAAGCCTAATTGGTGTCCGCGCGTGTCGATCCATGCCGCATTGTTCGGCAGGCGGGTGCGGGTGCCACAGGGGATCGCGAGGGCGTCGGATCGATGTTAGGGCCAGGGGATGGCCCTCCCTCCACCCGGTCCCGACGCCGCCCCCGTGTCCCGGTCGCGCGCGCGCATCGACGCCCTCGACGCCACGCGGGGCGTGGCCCTCGGGGCGATGGCGATCTACCATGCGACCTGGGACCTGGGGTACCTCCGGCTGACACCGGAAAACTACGCCCTCACGCCGGCCGGCAGGATCGCCGCCCACCTCATCGCCGGCGGCTTCCTCGTCCTCGTCGGGATCGGGCTCGTCCTCGCCCATGGCGGTGGCGTCCGGCGCAGGGCCATGCTGATGCGCCTCCTGCGCATCGGCGGGGCGGCGCTCGCCGTGACGGCGGCGACCTACGCGCTGTTTCCGGGGAGCTACGTGTTCTTCGGCATCCTGCACTGCATCGCACTCTCCAGCGTGCTCGCCCTGCCGTTCCTGTTCGCACCGGTGGCGGTGACGGCGCTCTGCGCCGCCGTCGTGATGGCGGCGCCCCACGTCGTGGGTGGTGGGGTGCTCGACGCGCCGGCCCTGTTCTTCCTCGGGCTCGGCCGGACGTTGCCGCAGACCAACGATTACGTGCCGCTGTTCCCGTGGTTCGGGCTTGTCCTGGCGGGAATCGTCGCCGGGCGCCTTGCGCTGCCCCGTTTGGCGGACACGCGGATCGGCGGCTGGCGGGCCACGCGAGGACCCGGGCGTTTCGCCGCCTTCGCCGGACGGCACAGCCTCGCCGTCTATCTCGTCCACCAGCCCGTGCTGCTGGCGCTGTTCTCGGGCCTCGCCGCCCTCACGGGGCCGCATCCGCGCGCCGGCGAGGCGGAGTTCCGCACCACCTATGCCCGCAACTGCGTCGCGACGGGGGGCGAAGCCGCGGCGTGCCGGTTGGCGGCGCGCTGCGTCGTCGGGGCCTTCCGGCGCGACGGCCTGTGGGCGCAATCGCAGCGGACTTTCACGGTGGCGGAGCGGGCCCGCGCACAAGTTCTGTCGCAGGACTGCTACGAGGCCGCCGAAGGCACCGCCCCGGTGCCCTGAAAGCCTCAGTCCTTGGAACTCAGTCCTTGGCGCGCTCCACGTAGGAGCCGTCTTCCGTCATGATCACCACGCGGGTGCCGACGGCGATGTGCGGCGGCACGGCGGTCCGCACGCCGTTCGACAGGATGGCGGGCTTGTAGGACGAGGACGCGGTCTGGCCCTTCATGGCCGGCTCGGTCTCGGTGATCTCGAGGGTGACGCGCTGGGGCAGCTCGACGGTGAGCGCGACGTCGTTGTGGATCGAGACCTTCACGGTCATGCCCTCCTGGAGGTAGGGGGCGGCATCGCCGATCACGTCCTTCTGGATCGCGACCTGCTCGTAGGTCTCGGGGTTCATGAAGTGGAAGCCCTCGCCGTCCTCGTACAGGAAGGTGTGGTCGCGGTCCTCGACGAAGGCGCGCTCCACCGACTCGGTGGTGCGGTAGCGCTCGGACACCTTCACGCCGTCGGTGATGCGGCGCATGTCGAGCTGCGTCACCGGGGTGCCCTTGCCGGGGTGGATGTTCTCGATCGTCAGGATGACGTAGAGCTTGCCATCCTTGTCGACGACGTTGCCCTTGCGGAGCGTAGAGGCGATCACCTTCACGGGGTCAGGTCCTGTTCGTGTCTCGAGAAACGGGTCGGTCGCCCCGGCGCGGTTCCGGCCCGCGGGAGCGACATCGTCGGTCCGCCACTACCCTATCCGTGGCCCCGTTGCCAGCCGCAGGACTTGCTGGGTGTAGCAGCCGGGAGGCTGCGAGACGTGGAGGCGCCCGGCCACCCGTGATATGGCCCGCCCGATGACCGACCCCTCCCCCTGGTGGCATCCGGACCGCCACGCCGACCGGCGCCCGGCCCTGATGGCGCGCAACCGCATCACCGCCGCCCTGCGGGGACACTTTTCGAAGCGCGACTTCGTCGAGGTGGAGGCGGTCTGCCTCCAGGTCTCGCCCGGCAACGAGGCCCATCTCTCGGCCTTCGCCACTGAAATTCTCGGGGCCGATGGGGTTTCCCGCCCGCTCTACCTCCACACGTCGCCCGAGTTCGCCTGCAAGACCTTGCTGGCGGCCGGCGAACACCGGATCGTGAGTTTCTCGCGGGTGTTCCGCAACCGCGAGCGCGGGCCCCTGCACCATCCCGAGTTCACCATGCTGGAATGGTACCGGGCGGGCGAGGACTACACCCAGCTCATGCGGGACTGCGCCGAGGTGCTGGCGCTCTCCGCCGAAGCGGCGGGCACGCGGGTTCTCACCCATCGCGGCCGCGAAGCCGATCCGTTCGCGCCCGTCCGGCGGCTGACCCTGGCCGAGGCCTTTTCGGAGGTGGGCATCGATCTGTTGGCGACCGTAGCCGCGGACGGGACGACGGACCGCGATGCCTTCGCGGCATCCGTGGCGCGGGCGGGCCTGCGGGTTGCCGAGGACGACACCTGGGCCGACCTCTTCAGCCGCGTCCTCGTCGCCCGCATCGAGCCCAGTCTCGGCCTCGGGCGCCCGACCGTCCTGTGCGAGTATCCCGTGTCCGAGGCCGCCCTGGCCCGGCCGAGCCCAAGCGATCCGCGGGTGGCCGAGCGGTTCGAGCTCTATGCCTGCGGCGTCGAACTCGCCAACGCGTTCGGCGAACTCACCGACCCGGCCGAGCAGCGCCGGCGCTTCACCCTCGAGATGAACGAGAAGGAACGGGTCTACGGCGAGCGCTACCCCATCGACGAGGCGTTCTTGGAGGCGCTCGCCATCATGCCGGAGGCCAGCGGCATCGCGCTCGGCCTCGACCGCCTCGTGATGCTCTGCGTCGGCGCGCGCCATATCGAGGACGTGCTGTGGACCCCCGTCACCGGGGGACGGCCATGAACCGCCCGCTCAAGAGCGCCGCCGATCTCGTCCGCGCCGGCCTCGTGGATGCGGCGGCCCTGCCCGCCCTGGAGGCCGTGGCCGCCCGCTACGCCGTCTCGGTGACGCCGGAGCTCGCCGACCTCATCGATGCGGCCGATCCCCACGACCCCATCGCCCGCCAGTTCGTGCCGCGACCGGAGGAACTCGCGACGCGCCCGGAGGAGGATGCCGATCCCATCGGCGACGATGCCCACAGCCCCCTGCCCGGCCTCGTCCACCGCTATCCCGACCGGGTCCTCCTGAAGCCGCTGCACGTCTGCCCGGTCTATTGCCGGTTCTGCTTCCGCCGCGAACGGGTCGGCCCCGACGGTCTCGGCACCCTGAGCGACGGCGAACTCGACGCGGCGTTCGCCTACATCGCCGGCCGGCCGGAGATCTGGGAGGTGGTGGTCACCGGGGGCGATCCCTTCGCGCTCTCGCCCCGGCGGCTGGCCCGCATCGCCTCGGCGCTGAGGGCGATTCCCCACGTGCGGGTGCTGCGCTTCCACACCCGCGTGCCGGTGGTCGATCCGTCGGTCGTCAGCGACAGCCTCGTCGCGGCCCTGAAGCAGTTCGACGGCGCGGTGTTCGTGGCGCTCCACGCCAACCATCCGCGCGAGTTCACCCCCGCCGCCGCCGGCGCCATCGCCCGCCTCGTCGATGCCGGCATCCCCATGGTGAGTCAAACGGTGCTGCTCGCCGGCGTGAACGACGATCCCGACACCCTCGGCCGGTTGATGCGGACCTTCGTGGAGCACCGGATCAAGCCGTACTACCTCCACCACGGCGACCTCGCCCCCGGCACCGGGCACCTGCGCACCGATCTCGCCGAGGGGCGCACCCTGATGGGGCACCTGCGCGGCCGGCTCTCGGGACTCGCCCAGCCCCTCTACGTCCTCGACATCCCCGGCGGCCACGGCAAGGTGCCGGTGGGGCCGGACTACCTCCGGGCGACGGAGGCCGGCTGGCGGGTCGAGGACCCGCAGGGCCGCGTCCACGACTACCCGCCGATCCCGAAAGCGTGAGGCCGGTTCGCGCCTCGCGTCCCCTCTCCTGAAGGTCGCGCCCGCGTCATGTTCTTTCCGCTCTCGAAGCTGATCTTCTTCGTCCTCACGCCGTCCAACGCGCTGATCCTCGCCTTGGTCGCGGGGGCGCTCCTCATTGCCTTCGGACGCGGGCGCCGATTCGGGCGCGGCCTCGTCCTCGCGGCTGCCCTCGGACTCCTCGTGGCCGGCTTCTCTCCCCTCGCCCTCTGGGCCGCCCTGCCCCTCGAGGAACGGTTCCCGGCCTTCGTCGACGACGGCACGCCGGTGGCCGGGATCGTCGTCCTCGGCGGCGGCGTCGAGACACGCCTGTCGGCGGCGCGCGACCAGCTCGTCCTCAACGAGGCCGGCGAGCGCCAGATCGCCCTGGCCGACCTCGCCCGGCGCTATCCGGACGCGCGTCTTGCGTTCGCGGGCGGAAGCGCGGGGCTGCGGCCGGGCGAGGTGTCCGAATCGGAGATCGTCGGGCGCACCGCCGACGGCCTCGGCCTGCCGCGCACCCGCCTCATCCTGGAGGACCGCTCGCGCAACACCCGCGAGAACGCCGCGTTCACCGCCGATCTCGTCAAGCCGAAGCCCGGCGAGCGCTGGCTCCTCGTCACCTCGGCCTGGCACATGCCCCGCGCCGTCGGCTGTTTTCGCGCCGCGGGCTTCACCGTGGCCGCCTATCCCGTCGACTATCGCACGGCCGGCCCGCGCGACGCGGTCCGCTTCAACAGCTTCGCCTCCGATGGGCTCGCCCTCCTCGACGTCGTGGTCAAGGAGTGGATCGGCCTCGCGGCCTATCGGCTCGCCGGCTACACCGACGCCTGGATGCCGGCGCCTCAGGCGTCGTCGGCTCCCGTCGAATCGACGTCGGCCGACGGCAGCGCCAATCGGTAGATGCCGCGAAAATCGTCGACGTCCTCCACCGGCTTGCCCTTGCGCAGGATCGCGATCTGGCCGGCCTTGGTCATCCGCACGGCGATGCGGCGGACGGGCTGCATCATCGGGCTCCACACCTCGGGCTGGGCGCCGCCGATGTCGCGGGCCACTTCCGAGGGGCACACGGTCTTGCCCGGACCGCGCGCAGCCAGGAGGCGCAGGATGGTCTCGGCGATGAGGTCCTCGCTGGGGCCCTTGCGGACGGGGGCTGCCGGAGGCTGCGTCGGCGCGGCCTTCGGAGCGGGGGGAGCCTTCGCGCCGGGCGTCTCGGCGGCCTTCTTGGCGGCCGTCTTCTTGCCCTTGAGCGCTTTGGCGGCGGCGGCCCTGGCGATGGCGGTCTTGCGGGGTGGTTTCTTCGGATTGGTCATGGGTCCAACCCCTGCCCTGTCCCGTCGTCCTGCGCCAGGAGGGCAGCGCGGATTTTCGAACTGAACTGGCGCCGCCACATCACGCAGACCACCGCCGTGGTGGTGAGAAACAGCAGAACCGGGCTCACGAACCAGCCGAGATAAGCGAGGGCGAAGAAGAACGCCCGCTGCCCGCGCGCGAAGTGGGAGCCCGCGGCGATGTTCATGGCCGCCGCACGACCAGCCGCGCGCTGCATCTCGACCATGCTGGCGCTCGAGCCCTTGGGCGGCACCGCCCCGAGCAGGATCGCCCCGTAATTGAACAGCCGATAGGCCCAGGAGAACTTGAAGAACGCGTAGATGAACACCACCGCCAGCCCCGCGACCTTGATCTCCCAGGTCGTCCGCGTGGCGACGGCCCCGAACGGCAGCGCGCCGAACAGCGTGAGCACGTCGTCGCCCGAGCGCGACAGGGTGAGCACGCCGCCCAGCGCGATGAGGGAGGTCGAGGCGAAGAAGGCGGTGCCGTTCTGGAGGGAAGCGTTGATGGTGGTGTCGACCACCCGGTTGTCGCGGTGGATGAGCTGCTGCGCCCAGATCTCGCGCTGCCGGTTCATGATCTGGCTCAGGCTCGTGCGCCGGCCCCGCATCCGCGACACCGCCATGCCGTAGCCGCCCCAGGCCGCCAGGAAGAAGCACAGGGCGGCGAAGTCGAGGTAGGAGAAGTCCGCCGTGATCATCGGGTGCGCCTGATGCCGGGCCGATCGCGACCGACCCGGCGCTAGCCCGGAAGGCCGATCCCTGTCCAGGGCCGGCCCGAAGGGGATGTTTCAGTCGCGCAGGATATGAAAGCCGGGCGCCGGCGCCTCGCCGTCGGTCACGGCCACGTCCGTCACACGCGCCCCGGGAGGGCCTTGCCGACAGGCGGCGAGCATGGCCGCGACGGCCTCCGGAGACCCCGAAAACGTCGCCGCCACGGTACCGTCGGGCCGGTTGCGGACGTGGCCCGAGAGGCCGAGGCGTCCGGCCTCGGCCCTGGTCCAGAACCGATAGCCGACGCCCTGCACGTGGCCGTGGACGATCACATCGACGGTTCGGTCAAGGCTCAATCCGGCTCTCCCTCAACGGGCGCGAACCGCGGCCCCCACGGGCGCCTGCGTACGGGCGGGTTCGCCCTGCGCCCTCGGGCGGTAGGTGAGGTACCACGCCACGGAAATGAAGAGCACGCCACCGACGAAGTTGCCCAGCGTCACGGGAATCTGGTTCCACACCCACCATTGCTCGAACGAGACCGGCGCGCCGAGCATCATGCCGGCGGGGATGACGAACATGTTCACCACGGCGTGCTCGAAGCCCTGCGCGAAGAACAGGAATACCGGCAGCCAGGCCCCGAGGATCTTGCCGAAGGTCGAGGTCGACATCATCGCCATGGTGACGCCGAGGCAGACCATCCAGTTGCACAGCATCGCCTTGACGAAGACCGTGAGCATTCCGGCCGAGCCGAGCGCCTCGTACGCAATGGTCTTGGCGCTCGCGATGTCGATGATCTTCTGGGCCACGCCGGCGGGCGGGGTGTGCCAGGCATTCGACAGGGCGATGACGAGGAGGAGCGCGTAGAGCACGCTGCCCAGGAGGTTTCCGACGAAGCCCCAGGCGAAATTGCGCATCATCGGCGCGAAGCCGACCCGGCCGTCCAGGAACGACAGGCCGAGGATGCCGAAATTGCCGGTGCACAGTTCGAGCCCGAGGCAGACGATCATCACGAAGCCGACGGGAAACACCAGGGCGCCGACGAAGGGCACCCCGGTCTGGACGGAGCCGGTGATGGCGAGACTCGTGGCGATCCCGAGGATCGCGCCCGACATCATGCCGCGCACGAGCATGTCGGTGATCGACAATTGGGCACGTTGCACGCCGGAATCGCTCATGGCCGCCGCCATCTCGGCCGGTTTCACATAGTCCATCGGGGTCGCTCCGAAATCACGATTGTTTCGCGATTCGGGAGGCAAGGGCGGGGCCAGATGCGGCAGCGATGGGGGGGAAAGCGACGCGGAGGCATAGGATTGCGCGTCACGCATGGGTTTACCGTCAGGCGGCGCGGCCCCGCAGCCAGCCGCGCAGTTCGGCGATGTAGGTCGCGGGCAGTTGCGCCGCATCCGCCGCCGCCAGGACCGATTCGAGGTAGCCGGGCCGGGGCGTCCCCTGGGCGCTGCTGCCGCCGAGGTAGATCAGGGCGCGCTTCGCCCCGCCCTTCAAGGTGACGGGCTGGTACGCCTTGATGTAGAGGCCGCCGCCCACACCCTCGTAGCGGTCGAGGGCCGGCACTTCGGCGAGGACCAGGTCCCAGACCACGCCCCACACGGTGGCGCGCGGATCGCGCACCACCGAGGCATAGCCCTCGCGCATGACGATGAAGCGATGACGGTTGAGCCGACCCTGCCCGACCAGGCGCGAGCCCGGGCAGCGCGCGGCCATGGCGGCGGCGTCCATGTTGGCGCCGTAGGCGAAGTAGAGCGGCACGCGCCGTCCGGGCTCAGGCGAACTCGAGGATTACCGCGTCGACGGCGAGGCTGTCGCCCTCCTTGGCGGCGATCTTGGAGACCGTCGCGTCGCGCTCGGCGCGCAGGACGTTCTCCATCTTCATCGCCTCGACGATGGCGAGCGCCTCGCCGTTCTTCACCTCCTGGCCTTCCTTCACCAGGATCGCCTTGACGAGACCGGGCATCGGGCAGAGCACCTGCTTGCCCGAGCCGGCATCGACCTTCACCGGCATCAGGGCGGCGAGTTCGGCCTCGCGCCGGGTGTAGACGCGGGCTTGCGCCGCCGCACCGGCATGCTGGAGCGCGACGCCGTTGAGGAGGCCCCGCACCTGCATGGCCACGCGCCTGCCGGCGATCTCGCCCTGCCACACGGGCTCGCCCGGACGCCAGTCGCTCTGGACGGGCCAGGTCGCTCCGTCGGCGCCCGTGACGATGAGCGTGCCGCCGACCGCATCGACGGTGACGGGGTAGGATTCCCCGGCCAGGATCACGACGCGGTCGCGCTCGAAGTGGAGCAGGGCCGGGTCGCGCATCTGGCCGGAGATGCCGCGCTTGCGCGTGTTGAGCTTGTGGTCGATGGCCGCCGCCGCCGCCGCCATGATCTGCGCGATCTCGCCCTCGGGCTCGGGGGCGGAGAAGCCCTCGGGGAACTCCTCGGCGATGAAGCCCGTGGAGATGTTGCCCGAGCGCCAGCGCGGATGCGCCATCAGGGCCGACAGGAACGGGATGTTGTGGCGGATGCCGTCGATGGCGAAGGCATCGAGCGCCTCGCCCTGGGATTCGATGGCCTGCGCCCGGGTCGGCGCCCAGGTGACGAGCTTGGCGATCATCGGATCGTAGTGGATCGCGATTTCGCCACCCTCCTCCACGCCGGTGTCGTTGCGGACGATCGCGTCGCCGAACTTTCCTTCGGCCGGTGGCCGGTAGGTGGTGAGGCGGCCGATGGAGGGCAGGAAGTTGCGGGTGGGATCTTCCGCGTAGACGCGGCTCTCGACGGCCCAGCCGTCCAGCTTCACCGCGTCCTGCGTCAGCGGCAGGGCCTCGCCGTAGGCCGAGCGGATCATCATCTCGACGAGGTCGAGGCCGGTGATCATCTCGGTGACCGGATGCTCGACCTGCAGGCGGGTGTTCATTTCCAGGAAGTAGAACGACTTGTCCTGGCCGGCGACGAACTCCACCGTACCGGCGGAATCGTAGTTCACGGCTTTGGCCAGGGCCACGGCCTGCTCGCCCATCTTCTTCCGGGTCGCTTCGTCGAGGAGCGGCGACGGCGCCTCCTCGATGACCTTCTGGTTGCGGCGCTGGATCGAGCACTCGCGTTCGCCGAGATAGATCACGTTGCCGTGCTTGTCGCCGATCACCTGGATCTCGATGTGGCGCGGGTCGGTGATGAACTTCTCTACGAACACCCGGTCGTCGCCGAAGGACGAGGCGGCCTCGGACTTGGCGCGGGCGAAGCCCTCGGCGACCTCGTCGGAGGAATAGGCGATGCGCATGCCCTTGCCGCCGCCGCCGGCGGACGCCTTGATCATCACCGGGTAGCCGATCTCGTCCGCGATGGTGACGGCGTGCTCAGGGCTCTCGATGACGCCGAGGAAGCCCGGCACGGTGGAGACGTTGGCGGCGGACGCCGCCTTCTTCGATTCGATCTTGTCGCCCATGGCGGCGATGGCCCCCGGATTGGGGCCGATGAAGACGATGCCGGCGGCTTCGAGCGCGCGCGGAAACGATTCGCGCTCGGACAGGAAGCCGTAGCCCGGGTGCACCGCCTGGGCGCCGGTCTGCTTGCAGGCGTCGATGATCTTCTCGATGAGCAGGTAGGACTGCGCCGCCGGGGCCGGGCCGATATGCACGGCCTCGTCGGCCATGGCGACGTGGACCGCGTCCCGGTCGGCGTCCGAGTAGACCGCCACGGTCTTGATGCCCATGCGGCGGGCGGTCTTGATGATGCGACAGGCGATCTCGCCACGGTTCGCGATCAGGATCTTCTCGAACATCGGTCCGGCACTCTGGTCGGTCAGGAAAGGTCGGGGCGCGCGGGACGCCCAAGCTCGTTCCCGTTAAAGCAGTTCTCCGGCTTCGGAAAGCTGACCGGCCCGGTGCGACGGGGTTTCTTCAATCCAGCCTGCGCCCGGTCCCGGTTCGCCGCCCCCCGCTCACGCCGCCACGAGAAATTCCACCGGGGCGGGGTCGGCGGCGCGGCGGCGGTTGGCCTCCAGGGCGAAGGCGATGAGGGCCTCGTCGCAGGACTGGGCCTCGCGCACCACGGCCTGTGCGATCTGACCGGCCAGCAGCGTCGGGCCGGTGCCGTTGCGCAGGGAGGCGGCGAGCCAGCGCGCCGTACCGGCATCGATGGTGCCCGTGGGCCGCTCGCCCCAGACGGTGAAATCGACGATGGCGGCGGCGAGGTAGGGGCCGAAGCCCGGATCGATCTGCGGCACGGCCCGGTCCAGGGCGATGAGCATGTCGACCTCGTCGCGGTCGAGGAAGCCGTCCGGCAGCACGTCGCGCATGAGCGCCTGGACATCGGCGAGGGTGATGCGGCCGGCGGCAACGGTGCGGTTGCAGAAGAGCTGCAGCGAATGGTTGATCATGTCTTGATTCCTCCTCGGCTTCATCTTTGCCGGTCTGTGCCCGTGTCTATGGTTGGACTATGCGGGCCGGGAGGCTTCAAGCAGTTAACGGCCAAATCTGAATCGACGTTCAGGTTAAAGCCTGATCACGAATGAGACTTATCGAAAGATGTCTAAACCCGCCGGGCTCAGCGCACCACGACCTTCGAACCGATGGGCACGCGCTCGTAGAGGTCGACCACGTCGGCGTTGAGCATGCGGATGCAGCCCGACGACACCGCCTGCCCGATCTTCTCCGGCTCGTTGGTGCCGTGGATGCGGAACAGCGTGTCCTTCTTGCCCTCGGCGAGATAGAGCGCCCGCGCGCCGATGGGGCTCGTCGGACCGCCCTCCAGGCGCTTGGGCAGATCCGGCCGGCGCGCCAGCATCTCGGGCGGCGGGTTCCAATCCGGCCACTCGCCCTTGCGATCGACTTCCGCCGTGCCGGCCCAGGCCATGCCGGCATGGCCGACGGCGACGGGGTAGCGCACGGCCTTGCCGTCGGGCAGCACGAAGTAGAGACGGCGCTCCTTCGTCACGACGATCACCGTGCCGGGCGCCTCCTTGGTCGGATACTCGACGGTGGCGCGGGCGATCTTCGGATCGATGACGGCGCTGGGCGCGAGCTTCATCCATTCCTTGTCGCGCGCCTCGCCCGTGAGGGCGGCCGGCGCTGCCAGGGACGTCTGCACCACCGGTGCGGTGGGGGGCGCCACGTTGGCCGTCTGCGTGTTGCAGGCGGCCAGGGGAAGTGCGCCCGCGAGGACGGCGAGGAGCGGAAGTGCGCGCATGGAACGGGCCTGTCGGCATGCCCACGTCGAGCCGAAGATCGGGCTCGACATAAACTTGGTTGATGAGGTCTTGCGCAACCTAACCTGAGCGCGCATCCCGGCGTAGGGTCACGCATCGAAGACGTGGCGCATTTGCATCGCCTGTTGCCCTGAGGCAACGACACGGGTGGGCATCCGCTTGGGGGGATGATGTGACGACGCTTTACGTGAGCCATCCCGCCGCCCTCGACCACGCCATGCCGGCGGGGCACCCCGAATGTCCGGATCGCATCCGCGCCGTCGAGCGGGTTCTGGAGGACGAGCGATTCGCCGGCCTCGTGCGCGGGCTTGCCCCCCTCGCCGACCCGGCGGTGCCGACCCTGGTCCATCCGGTGCCCTACGTGCAGGCGCTCATCGAGGCGGCCCCGCGCGAAGGTTTCGTCCAGATCGACGGCGATACGCTCCTGTCGCCCGGCACCATCGAGGCGGCCCTGCGCGGCGTCGGCGGTGCGGTCCATGCCGTCGATGCGGTGATGAAGGGCGAGTGCCGCAACGCTTTCGTCGCCATGCGCCCGCCCGGACACCACGCCGAGCGCATGCAGGCCATGGGCTTCTGCGTGTTCAACCATGCCGCCATCGCGGCCCGCCACGCGCGTCAGGTGCACGGGGCCACCCGCGTCGCCCTGGTGGATTGGGACGTGCATCACGGCAACGGCTCGCAGGACATCTTCTGGGACGATGCCAGCGTGCTGTACGCCTCGACCCACGAGATGCCGCTCTATCCCGGCACGGGCGCGGCCTCGGAACGCGGCAATCACGACACCATCGTCAACGTGCCGCTCCGCGCCGGCGACGGCAGCGAGCGGTTCCGGGAGGTGTTCGAGGCCGGCATCCTGCGCCGGCTGGAGGCGTTCGCCCCGGACCTCATCGTGATCTCGGCCGGTTTCGATGCCCACCGCCTCGATCCCCTGGCCCATCTCCAGCTCGACGAGGCCGATTTCGGCTGGGCCACCCGGCGCGTCATGGAGATTGCGGAGAAGCACGCGGGTGGCCGCGTCGTCTCGGTGCTGGAGGGTGGCTACAGCCTCAAGGGGTTGGGGCTGTCGGTCGCCGCCCATATGGACGCCTTGATGGGGCGGTGAGCGGTCGCCGGACCACGGCGGACGGGGCTACGACCTGGATGTTTTGCCCTGTTGCGCTTCCATGTGGTGACGCAGGACCGCGTTCATGCGGGCCTGATAACCGCGGCCGTCGCGTTTGAAGAAATCCACTACGTCACGATCGAAACTGGCGTGGATGGAGGTTTTGCCGGACGGCAAGATCACGGTCGCATTCACCCAGTGACTTTCGTCCGTGGCGGGATTGTCTTCGTCATCGGCGGCGATTCGTTCGATCTCGTTGTCGGACATGGCTCGGAGGGCGGCCCAATCCGTGCGGTCAGGGAGCGGCTCAGCTTTCTTGTGACTTGGCATGGTACATCCTCCTTTCTATCCGACTTGCGATCCGTGCTGAGATAACTCGATACTTGGGTGGCCGCTTCGTGAAGGTGACATTCAAGATCAATTCACCGATTTCGACGAGCATATTAAACCGTCGTTCGCCGTAATCGTGCCTTGTGTCTTCCGTCACGATGGCGAAGCGTCCATCGGAAATAGCGTCGAGATCAGCAAAGTCTATTTTGCGTTCGTTGATATTCCTATTGTTCTTCGGGTCGTCCCAAATCGGGTGGTCGTTCTCACCCATTACCCAATGTGAACTGCAACTCAGGCGGGTACAAGAAGCATCCGCCCCAGATCCGATCGAGCGGGGAGGACTTTTTCATCTCGCTTTCGCTCGGCCGTGCCCGATGTTCGCACCCGGCAGCAGAAAGATTGTCCAAGGTCTCGCATCTTCCGATGGAGCCTGATCCGGGCCGCATCGCGGCCCTGTTCGCGCTACCCCTCCAGCCGCTCATCCCCCAAAAACTCGATCCCGAAGCCCGACAGGCCGACATAGGCCCGGGACGAGGTCGCCAGGTTCCGGATCGAGACGACGCCGAGGTCGCGCAGGATCTGGGCGCCGAGGCCGACTTCGCGCCACGCCCGGACGCGCTGGGCCTCCGCGCCCTCCTCGGCGTAGGATTGAAGCGGGACACCCGCCGACCCGTCGCGCAGGTAGACGAGGATACCGCGCCCCTCACGGGCGAAGCGGCGCTTGACCGCCTCGATCTGCTTCCCGCCCTCGATGACGTCGGCCACCACGTTGGAGCGGTGCAGCCGCACGAGTACGTCGCGGCCGTCGCCGATGTCGCCGTACACGAAGGCGAATTGCTGCACGGTCTCGAACGGCGTGGTGTAGGCGTAACCCGTCATCGCGCCGGACTCGGTGGTGACCGGGAAGGTCCCGACGCGCTCCACCAGCTTTTCGCGGGACTGGCGGTAGGCGATGAGGTCGGCCACGGACACGCGCCGGAGGTTGTGCAACTCCGAAAACGCCGTGATCTGCGGGCCCTTCATCACGGTGCCGTCGTCGTTGGCGAGTTCGCAGATCACGCCCACGGGCGGCAGCCCCGCGAGCTTGCACAGATCGACGGCCGCCTCGGTGTGGCCCGAGCGCATGAGCACGCCGCCATCCTTGGCGATGAGCGGGAAGACGTGGCCGGGTCGCACGAAATCCGATTCGCCCATGTTGCCGTTGGCGAGGGCCCGCACGGTGTTGCAGCGCTGCTCGGCGGAGATGCCCGTGGTGAGCCCGTGCTTGACGTCCACCGTCACGGTGAAGGCGGTGCCGAGCGGCGCGTCGTTGGCCGCCACCATGGGATCGAGGCGCAGGCGCCTGGCCTCGGCTCGGGTCAGGGGCGCGCAGACGATGCCGCAGGTGTTGCGGACGATGAAGGCCATCTTCTCGGGCGTGCAGAGGGAGGCGGCGACGACGAGGTCGCCCTCGTTCTCGCGGTCGTCGTCGTCGGTGACCACGACGATCTCGCCGCGGGCATAGGCCTCGATGGCCTGCGTAACATGGGTGTGGGGCACGGGCGGATCTCTCGGACTTGGCGTGGCGGGCTCGGCGGCGTGGAGCGGGCTCAAGGCCGCTCGCCCACCTGCCCCCGGTGGCGCAGATAGTGATCGGCGAGGACGCACGCCATCATGGCCTCGGCTACCGGCACGGCACGGATGCCGACGCAGGGATCGTGGCGGCCCTTGGTGACGAGGTCGACGTCGCGGTTGTCGCTGGTCACGCTCATGCGCGGGGTGAGGATCGACGAAGTCGGCTTGACGGCGAACCGGCACACGATGGGCTGGCCGGTGGAGATGCCGCCGAGCACGCCGCCGGCATGGTTGGCGAGGAAGGTCGGGGCACCGGCATTGCCCGAACGCATCTCGTCGGCATTGTCCTCGCCGCGCAGGGCCGCCGAAGCGAAGCCGTCGCCGATCTCCACGCCCTTCACGGCGTTGATGGACATCATCGCGGCGGCGAGATCCGCGTCGAGCTTGCCATAGATCGGCGCGCCGAGGCCCGGGGGCACGCCCTCGGCCACCACCTCGATCACCGCGCCGATGGACGAGCCGTCTTTCCGGATGTCGTCGAGATAGCCTTCGTAGAATTTCGCCGCCGTCGCGTCGGGGCAGAAGAAAGGATTCTTGCCGACCTCGTCCCAGTCCCAGCGCGACCGGTCGACGGCGTGCGGGCCCATCTGCACCAGGGCGGCGCGGATGATCACGCCCTCTGGCAGAACCCGGCGCGCGATAGCGCCGGCCGCCACCCGCGCGGCGGTCTCGCGGGCCGACGAGCGCCCCCCGCCGCGATAGTCGCGGATGCCGTACTTGGCGTCGTAGGCGTAATCGGCGTGGCCCGGCCGGTAGCTGTCGCGGATTTCAGAATAATCCTTCGAGCGCTGGTCGGTGTTCTCGATCTCCAGGGCGATGGGCGTGCCGGTGGTGAGCTGGCGGCCATGGGTGCGGTCGTCCGAGAACACGCCCGAGAGGATGCGGACCTGATCCGGCTCGCGGCGCTGGGTGGTGAAGCGCGACTGGCCGGGCTTGCGCCGATCCAGCTCCGCCTGGATGTCGGCGGCCTCGATGGCGATCCCGGGCGGGCAGCCGTCGACGACGCAGCCGAGGGCGACGCCGTGGCTCTCGCCGAAGGTGGTGACGCGGAAGAGATGGCCGAAGGTGTTGTGGGACATGGCGCCCCCGCTCTAGCGCGGGTTTTCGCGAGTCACAAATGCCGGGCCGGTGCCCGTCCCCTGCGGGGCCGGCCCGGCGGTACTCAAGCTGGGACGTCCGCGACCGTCCGGGGTTCCGTCTCGCGTACGGCGTTGCGCTCGTGCCGGAAGCGGGACAGTGCCGCATAGGTCTTCAGCCGCGCCCGCATGAGGGAGCCGAGCGGCCGGTGCGCCGCGAGGCTGTGGGCGGGGCGGAACGACAGCACGTCGTCCGCATAGGTGAAGCGCGCCGGACTGTCGGCCGCCTGCACCGGCAGGACGAGGCGGGCCACCGTGCGATAGGGACTTCTCGCGTCGGACCATTCCTTCGAGGCGTCCTCCACGGGCATGGCGTCGAGATCGGTGCAGAGCTGGACCCGGATCTCGAACACCGCTTCCGCCTCGCGGAACTGCGCCGCCACGGCGTGGCGGAACACGTCCGGATCGGCGCTCGGGTCGAGCGTTTCCTTGGCCAGGGCGTCCTGTGCCGGCGTCGCCGGAAAGGCGCCGACCTTGGCGACGAAGTCGCCGTAGCGCAGGGCGGCCTGGCTGTAATACGGCTCAGCCAGGGGGTGCTTCGGCGCGTGGCCGAAGAAGTCGAGGATCGGCGTGTCCTTGCCGGTGAAGGTCTTGACCAGGGTGTTGGCGGCCCGGGCCATCTTCGAGACGGCGACCTTCACGTCCTCCGGCGCCTTGGTGCCGATCTCGAGCTGCTTCATGCTGCCGAGGAAGCCCTCCGCGTCCGGATTGGGGAAGACCGGCCCGGTGGCCAGCACGAAATCCTGGGTGGTGCCGTTGTGGCCCGGCAGCGTCTCGCCCTCGACGCCGAACACCTTGATCGCCATGCCGCGGTGGGTGGAGACGGAATCCTTGAGGAGTTCGCCGGGTCCCTGCGCGAACCGGACCACCGCCGGATGGGTGCCGGGCCTGGCGAACAGGCCCTGTGCAAGCTCCGGCGGCAAGTCGCCGAGGATTTGCAACTCTCCGACCACGACACCGCTGACCTTGGCATGCGAGGCGCGCACGGCGTGGCCGTAGCGCTTGGCCGTGGTCTCGCTCTCGCGTGTCATCGAAGCGATGATCTGGTCGATCACCCCATCCTCGTCGGGCTTCGGGGTCTCGATCCCGTCGTGATAGCGCAGGTAGGTCTCGGCCATGGTTCACCCGTCCGGAGCAATTCCGGGGGAGAACGCGCGCCGACGCCCCCGTGTCCGGTCACGAATCGGTGTGCGGGGCTTCAGTCGCCCGGCCGTGCCAGCACGCCGCCCGTCATCGCCTCGCGGACCCCGGTGGTCGACGGGAAGGTGATCGGCAGGCCCTTCAGGGAACGCACGGCGAGATGCGCGAAGGCCTGGGCCTCGAGATAGGCCGAGGACCAGCCGATGGCGTCCGCCGTCGTGATCTCGGCGCGCAGGTGGTAGTTCAGCAGGCGCACGAGTTCGCCGTTGCGCGCGCCCCCCCCGGCCACGATCCAGCGGGTCGGAATTTCGGGCGCGTGGTCGAGGGCCCGGGCCACGGCGCGGGCCGTGAAGGCGGTGAGCGTCGCCGCGCCGTCCTCCGTGGAGAGCTGGCCCGCGAGCTTGTGGGAGAACCAGTTCCGGTCGAGGGATTTCGGCGGCCGGCGCGCGAAGAACGGGTGGATGAGGAGCCAGGCCAGCAGCGGCTCGTCCGGGCGCCCGCGCGCGGCGGTGCGGCCGCCGTCGTCGAGGGGCCGGCCCGTGCGCTCGCGCATCCAGTCGTCGATGAGGGCATTGCCCGGCCCGGTGTCGAAGGCGATGACCTCGCCGTTCGAGGCGATGAGCGTCGCGTTGGCGACGCCGCCGATGTTGAGGATGCCGAGGGCACCCTCGAAGCCCGAGGCGCGGGCGAGCGCCTGATGGAACACGGGTACGAGGGGCGCGCCCTGGCCACCCGCCGCGATGTCGGCGTGGCGCAGGTCCGACACCACGGGGATGCCGAGGCGTCGGCTCAAGGCGGCGCCGTCGCCGATCTGCACGCTCATGCGCTGGTCGGGCCGATGCACCACGGTCTGGCCGTGAAAGCCGATCACGTCGATATCGGCCGGCGTCAGGCCGTTGTCGGCGAGAAAACTCTCCACCGCTTCCGCATGGGCGGCGGTGACGAAGGCTTCCGCTTCCGGAAGACATCCCGGCCGGTCCTCCCGCGCGGTGACGGCTTCCGAATCGGCCAGCGCGCGGCGAAGCAGCTCGCGATCCTCGTCGGAGTAGCCGCGATAGCCCGTGGGGCCGAGGGGTTCGAGGTAGCCGTTGTGGCTCTGCACCACCCGGACGTCGTGCCCGTCCGTCTCGATGAGGGCGACGTCGACGCCGTCGAGGGACGTTCCGCTCATCAGGCCGATGGCGCGCATCATGGTCATGGTCGTGCCTTCCTCGGTCAGCCCTGCTAAGAGCCGGCGCAATGACGCGCGGTGCTATCACGCCGGTCCGCGCCGTGTCCCCCATCCGTGATCCTCCGACACCGGAACCGTCCATGTCCTCCGCGCCCGACGCCTTCGCTCCGAAATCCGATTTCCTCCGGGTGCTGTCCGAGCGTGGCTTCATCCACCAGGGCTCGGACCTCGCCGGCATCGACGCGGCGGCGCTCGAAGGCCGGCTCACCACCTATGTGGGCTACGACTGCACGGCGGCCTCGCTCCATATCGGCCACCTCCTGTCGATCATGATGCTGCACTGGCTCCAGGCCACGGGCGGCACGCCCATCACCCTCATGGGCGGCGGCACCACCCGGGTCGGCGATCCCTCGGGGCGCGACGAGAGCCGCAAGATCCTCACCCTCGAACAGATCGAGGAGAACAAGGTCGGCATCCAGAAGACCTTCGCCCGGTTCCTCCGCTTCGAGGGCGGCGGCAACGCCGCGACCATGGTCGACAATGCCGAATGGCTGACCAAGCTCAACTACATCGAGATGCTGCGCGACATCGGCCGGCATTTCTCCGTCAACCGGATGATGTCCATGGACAGCGTCCGCATGCGGCTGGAGCGCGACCAGGAGCTGTCGTTCCTGGAATTCAACTACATGATCCTGCAATCCTACGACTTCGTCGAGCTCAACCGCCGCTACGGCTGTACCATGCAGATGGGCGGCTCGGACCAGTGGGGCAACATCGTCAACGGCATCGATCTCGGCCGCCGCATGGGCACGCCGCAGCTCTACGGCCTCACCTGCCCGCTGCTCACCACGGCGTCCGGCGCCAAGATGGGCAAGACCGCCGCCGGGGCCGTGTGGCTCGATGCCGCCATGCTGTCGCCGTACGATTACTGGCAGTTCTGGCGCAACACCGAGGACGCCGATATCGGCCGATTCCTCAAGCTGTTCACCCTCCTGCCCATGGGTGAGATCGCCCGCCTGTCGGCGCTCCAGGGCGCCGAGATCAACGAGGCCAAGAAGGTGCTGGCGAGCGAGGCCACCGCCCTGATGCACGGGCGCGAGGCGGCGGACACGGCCTCCGAGACGGCCCGCAAGACGTTCGTCGAAGGCAGCGTGGCGCAGGACCTGCCGACCGTGATCGTCTCGGCCGCCCTCCTCGATGCCGGGCTCGGCGTACTCTCGGCCTTCGGCCCCGAATACGCCAAGCTGGTGCCGTCCACGAGCGAGGCCCGCCGCCAGATCAAGGGCGGCGGCCTGCGGGTCAACGACGTGGCGCTCACCGACGAGCGGGCGGTCCTGCGCACGGGCGACGTGACGGCGGACGGGGTGATCAAGCTTTCCTTCGGCCGTAAGAAGCACGTGCTGCTGAAGGTCGGTTAGGACGCGCTCGCCCCGGCCCGACGCGCGTCGGGCCGGTTGCTACCGTTCGGTCTCGCCCATGGGCGCGGCCCCGGCGATCCCGTCGTTGCCGCCGCCAGCGCTGAACAGCTTGCGCAGGATGCCGGGCGCCAGGGCGGAGAGCGGATTGACGCTGACATCAGGCTTCGACAGCCGTCCGGCGACGCGGAAGTTGAGGGCGAACAGGCCCTCGTTGTGGCCCCCGCCGAGGAGCTGGCCGAGGATCGGCAGCTGCGAGACGACGTTGTTGAGGCCGTAGAGCGGCACGAAGGTGCCGTTGATGTCCGTGCGCTCCTTGGCCGTGTCGAGGTAGCCGTTCAGGGTGAAGCCCATGGCGGCGTTGGAGATCGCCGCGTCGGTGAAATCGACCCGGGCACCGGTGCGGACGAAGTTGGCGCGCAGGCGGTCGAAGGTCACGTCGTTGCCGGCGTTCTGCACGATCTGCTTGCGGCCGCGCGCATCGACGATCTCGCTGCTCGCCGGCCCCTGCGCCATGATGCTCGACAGGGCCGGCTCGTTGCGCAGGACGAAGTTGCGGATCTGCACGACGCCCGCCTGCGGCCCGTCGTTGAGGGCGGTGCTCATGACGAGCTTGCCGCCGTACATGCGCTTGTAGATGTCGGCAAAGCGCAGGGTCGCGCCGGCGTCCTGGGTGTCCAGCGTGAGCATCGGGCCCTGCTCCGAGCGGCCGATCTGGGCGCTGAACGGGGCGGCCCCGAAGCGGCCCTGGATACGGCCGGAGCGCACGTCTTTGCCTTTCAGGACGAGCTTGACGGTCGCGTTGGTCAGGGCCTCGCCGTTGAAGCCCGTGAGGATGGCGAGCGAGAGGTCGGCGTCGATGTCCTTCGGGGTCGGGTCGCTCCTGCCCTTGCCCTCCGGGCCGGTCAGGCCGCGCAGGACCGGCCGGGCATCGGCGACGGCGCCCTTCACGGCGATGCGGTAGCTGTTCCCCGAGCGTTCGAGCTGAAGGCGCATGTCGTCGCCGGGCGAGAGCTTGAGGCTCGACAGGTCGGCCCGCTCGACCAGGCCGTCGGCGCCGAGGGTGGCGGTGCCGCGTGCCTGGGCGGGGGCGGCGTCGAGGACGATGTCCCGCAACTCGTACGACCCGCCCCCGGCACTCTCCGTCAGGGTGAAGGCGAGGCGTCCCGGCTTGCCTGCGGGCTTGGCGAAGCCCGGCACGACGCCGTCGATGCCGGCGCGGGCGAGATCCGCCTCGATCCGGATCGGCGGCTTGCCCGACCCGGCGCGCCCGATGGGTACGGCGATCTTCACGGGGATCGACCCGGTGATCTGTGGGCTGACCGGCAGACCCTTCTTGGCGCGCAGGGCCTCGTCGAGGCTGAGGTTGACCAGAACCTCGCCGGGGGCGCCGGGCTTGGGCTGGCGCAGGTCCACGGTGAGGGGCGAGCCCTGGACCCGCGCGTCGCCCTTGAGGGCGAAGGCACCTCGATCGTAGGACACCGTGAACCGCCCGGCATCGAGGCGTTCCTTGCCGAAAGCCTTGTCGACGCCGATGTCGGCCAGCGTTCCCGCGATGGTCACCGGCAGATCGGGCAGGTCCGGGATGTGCTTCAGGTTGAGCGGGAAGTCGATGCGTAGGTCGGCCGTGCCCTTCACGCTCGCCGGATCGATATCGACGCCGGTGAGGCTCTTGAACATCTTCGTCTGCATCAGGGACACCAGGGCGTCGGCCCCGCCGCCGAGGCGCATGCCGATCTGGGCCACCACCGCGTCCGGGGTGATCCGGGGAATCACGAAGGATCCGTCCGTGATCGACAGGAAGCGGTTGTCCGGCATGCGCAGGTCGGCCGTGACGCCCCGGATGGTGGTGGTGAGACCGGTGATGACCCCCGTGACGCGGCCCCGGGTCAGGGGCGGCGCATCGGCCGTGACGGCAAGGGTCGCGTCGGAGACGGCGAACGCGATCCGCACGGCGTTGTCGGGCATGGGCTCGCCGCGCGTTGCGGCGGCGAGTTCGCTGCCGCTCATGTCGACGGTGATGTCGACGGTATCGACTCGGCCGCCGCGCAGGTAATCGACGAGGTAGTTGCGTGCCGGCGGGGCCACGTGCTCGGGCCAGAGGCGCAGGGCCATGCGCCCGTCGGTGTTCGCGGCGGTGATGTGAAGGGTCAGGCCGTCATCGTCGGCGGTGGTGCCCAGGGTGCCGGTGATCCGCCCGCTCGCCGGTCCGGCCTTGACTGAGAAATCGTCGATGGCGATGCCGCCGGCCCGGCCCGTGAGGTGGGCCGAGAGGGAATCGATGGAGACGGGCTGGTCCTGCCCGTTGGCGCCCCGCAGGGTCGCGTCGCGACCGTCAAGGGTCATGGTCCAGGCGATATCGGATTCGGGCGCGCCCGCCGCCCATGCTCCGGTGAGGTGAGCGGAGTTGCCGCCGCCGCGGTAGTCGAGGGCGTCGAGTTTCATGGCGCGGCCCGTCTCGTCCCAGCTCACCCGGGCTTCCAGGTTCTCGATGGTGACGGGGTTGAAATCCTTCTCCTCGATGAGGACGTTGCCGTCGCTGGTGCGGATGGTGGCCGCCATCGTCTCGATCCGCCCGCCGTCGAGGGCCACGTCGGCCCTGGCCGAGAGCTTCAGGTCGGTTTCCACCGGCAGCTTCGACTGGCCGGACAGAAGCAGCAGGTCGGTGATCGGCAGGTCGTCGAGGGTGATGACCCCCGTGCGGCGGCTACCGCCGGCCTCCTGCAGGTCGCCGCCGAAGCGCCATTCCCCGTGCGGGCCCTCGATGCGCAGTTCGAACACGCGGGCGTTGCGGGCGGCGTCACGGTGGAACAGGCCGTTGACGTGCTCGAACACCGCCCGCTGGCGGGCGTCGTCATCGATGAGGGTGAGACGGCCGTTGGTGATGCGCGCCCGGTCGAGGGCCCCGACGATGCCGGCGGAATCGAGCACGACGCCGAAGATCGACGCCACGGTGGCCGAGATCGGCGAGACCTTGCCCAGCACCGCGTCCACGCTGGGCAAGGTATGGGGCTGGACGGTTCCGGCCTGCTGCGAGTCGGAGGCCGCGAAGGCGATGCTGCCGTCGCGGTGCACCAGGGCGGTCATCTGAAGATCGCGGAACTCGATGGCCCTCGGCTGAACCGAGAGCCGGGCGAGACCCCAGGTGTCGAGGCTCACCACGGCCTGGGGTGCCCGTACCACGAGGGCGCCCTCGGAATTGTAGATGTCGAGGCCGGCCACCCTGAGGGCCAGGGAATTTTCGGAGTCGAGTTCGAGGGCGCTGTCGCGCAGAGACACGCGCCAGCCCGCACCGATGCTCCCGGCGATGGCCGACGCGACGCGCTCCGACATGCCGTCGATGCGCAGGGGGCCGTTCGACAGGCGCCAGAAGAGGCCGGTCAATCCGGCGCCGAGGCCGAGCACGAGGACGAGCGCCGGCCAGAACAGCCAGCGCCGCCGCCGCCGCCCGACCGCGCGGCCCGGTCGCATACCCGTGCCCGTGTCCTGAACCATCAATCCTTGAGCCGCTGGATCGGACCGCACCCTCGGGCTATCGAGCGGCGGTCCGTGGGGGAAAGGCGTCTCGGGCGCTGGGCCCGGGCCATGGCGTTTCCCCCAGGCACACCATTAATCGGCCGAAAGGAAGGCATCATGTCCCTCGATACCGGAGATCAGGCTCCCGATTTCGACCTGCCGGGGGCCGGCGGTGGCGCCGTCCGCCTGGCGGACCTCATGGGCCGCAAGACCGTGCTCTACTTCTATCCGAAGGACGACACGAGCGGTTGTACCCTGGAAGCGCAGGGATTCAACGCCCTGGGCGCGGCCTTCGCGGCCGCAGACACGATCGTGATCGGCATCTCCCCCGACTCGGTCAGGAGCCACGACAAGTTCCGGGCGAAATACGAGCTCACCTTTCCGCTGGCTTCCGACGAGACCAAGGCCATGCTCGAGGCCTACGGCGTCTGGGTCGAGAAGAGCATGTATGGACGCAAGTACATGGGCGTGGAGCGCACCACCATGCTCCTCGACCGGACGGGGCGCATCGTCCGGATTTGGCCCAAGGTGAAGGTCCCGGGCCATGCCGAAGAGGTTCTGGCAGCGGCGCAAGCCCAGGCGTGATCCGCCTCGTGGGGGGCATGGTGAATCGCAGACCCGCGGCAGTGAGGCTTCGTTAACCCTAATCCGGTCAGATGGTGCGCGTTGAATCAGGTGCGCGTCGATGCCTCACATCTCCCGTAAGCCACCCGGCAAGACGGTGCGCACCGCGAAGATGCGCTCGGGAACCGGTCTTGTCCGAGGGCTCGGGGCGGCACTGGCGCTCGCGACGGCTTGGGCCGGGGGCGCCACCTACTACCTCATCTTCCATGACGAGGTGCTCGCCCGCTTCGTCTCCCAGCAGAGCACGATGCAGTACGGCTACGAGTCGCGTATCGCGGCCCTGCGCCTCGAGCTCGAACGGACGACCCTGGAGCAGGTGACGACCCGCGACGGCCTCGCCACGCGGCTGAAGGACCTGTCCCGGCGACAGGCTGCCCTCGAATCGCGCCAGGGCGTGCTCTCGACCCTGGCCGGCGAGGCGCCGGGCCGACACCTGCCCGAAACGGCGGTCGAAGAGGAAGCGCCCCTCGATCCCGCTGCGCGGCGCCCGGGCACGGCGGCCAAACCGTTCCCGACGCCGGAGCCGACCACGGACGTCCTCGACCTGCGCGGCGCTCGCGAATCCGCCCGCCGCACCGGCATCACCGTGGCGCACCTGGAACGGCGCCTCGACGGCCTCGCCGAGGCCCAGTCTCGCGCCATCGCGGGGATCGGTGCGAATGCCGGCCGCACGGTCCAGCGCCTGCGCGGCCTCGTCGCTCGGATCGGCCTCGACCCGTCGCGGTTCGAGACCCGCGAGGCCGGCCTTGGCGGCCCCCTGGTCCCCTTGAGCGACGATCCGTTCGGCCTCGCCGTGGCGCAGGCGCAGCGCGCCGTCGCGGAGGCGGCGGGACTGCGCCGCATCGCGGAGGCCCTGCCCCTGCGCCGGCCCATCGCCGGGTCGGCCCCCGTGTCGAGCACCTTCGGGGCGCGCCTCGACCCGTTCACCCGGGGCTACGCCATGCATACGGGGCTCGACCTGCGTGCCGAGACCGGCGAGCCGGCCCGCGCCACGGCGGCCGGCCGTGTGACGGTGGCCGATTACAACGGCGGCTACGGCAACATGGTGGAGATCGATCACGGCCACGGGCTGGCGACGCGCTACGCGCATCTCTCCGCCTACGCAGTGATCCCGGGGCAGTGGGTCGCGGCCGGCGTCATCGTCGGGCGTGTCGGCTCGACGGGGCGCTCGACGGGGAGCCACCTCCATTACGAGACCCGGATCGACGGTGAGCCCGTCGATCCGCAGCGCTTTTTGCGGGTGGCTGATGCCCTCGACCAATGAACGGCTTCAGTTCATCTTCGTGACGCGCATTCTTTCGACGAACCCGTGGCCACTTTGTCGGAATGCGCCCTAGTCGAGGTCTTCGACGGTATCGGCGCCGCCGTAGACGCGCTGGGCCAGGGATGCCTCCATGAACGGATCGAGGGCGCCGTCGAGCACCGCGTCCGGGTCCGTTGACTGGGTCCCCGTGCGCAGATCCTTCACCAGCTGATACGGCTGGAGCACGTAGGAGCGGATCTGGTGGCCCCAGCCGATATCCGTCTTGGCGGCGGCCTCGGCGTTGGCCTTCTCCTCGCGCTTCTTCAGCTCGGCCTCGTACATGCGGGCCCTCAGCATGTTCCAGGCGGTGGCCCGGTTCTTGTGCTGCGAGCGCTCCTGCTGGCACGCCACCACGATCCCCGTGGGGTTGTGGGTGATGCGCACCGCCGAGTCCGTGGTGTTCACGTGCTGGCCGCCGGCGCCCGACGAGCGGTAGGTATCGATGCGGCAGTCGGATTCCTTGATCTCGATGACGATGCGGTCGTCGATCACCGGGTAGACCCACACGGAGGCGAAGCTCGTGTGCCGGCGCGCGCTCGAATCGTAGGGCGAGATCCGCACCAGCCGGTGCACGCCAGACTCGGTCTTGAGCCAGCCATAGGCGTTGTGGCCCTTGATCAGAAGCGTGGCGCCCTTGATCCCCGCCTCGTCGCCGTCCGACCACTCGACGATCTCGACCTTGTACTTCCGGCGCTCGGCCCAGCGGCCGTACATGCGCTGGAGCATGTTGGCCCAGTCCTGGCTCTCCGTGCCGCCCGCACCCGAATGGACTTCGAGATAGGTGTCGAAGCCGTCAGCCTCGCCGGACAGGAGGGTCTCGATCTGGCGGCGCGCGGCCTCGGCCTCGACGGCGCGGACCCCGTTCTCGCCCTCCAGGATGGTGTCCTGGTCGCCCTCCATCTCGCCGAGCTCGATGAGGGTCGCGGCATCCTCGAGGTCCTGCGACAGGCGCTTGATGGAGGTGACGGCCTCGTCGAGCTGCGTGCGCTCGCGCATGACGGTCTGCGCGGCCTCCGCGTCGTTCCACAGGGCCGGGTCCTCGGACGCAGCGTTCAGCTCCGCGAGGCGTTTCTCGACGGTATCCCAGTCAAAGATGCCTCCTCAGCAGTCCGATCGACTGCTTGGCGGCATCCGAGAGTTGTTCGATCTCGGCGCGCATCTGGTGTTTCGGGCTCGTGTGCGAGGTGTGAGCGCGGGTGATACCGACCCGCCCGCGTGGTGTAAACGCCGGAGCCCTTCACGATGGCGCCCCCGATATGAGTCGTGACCACGCCTCACCCATTCTCCGACGCCTGCCGCTCCTCGCCGCCACGCTCATGGTCGTGGGGGCCGGGACGGCCCTGCGCCTGGTGCCGATGGGATTGCCGCCGGGGTTCGTGAAGTACGGCGGGTCGATCCTCTGGGGGGCGATGGTCTACGGCCTCGTCGCGACCCTCTGGCCGCGGCCCCGTCGCCGCATTCTGGGGCTGGCCGCCGTCACGGCGCTCGCCGTCGAGCTGTTCCGCCTCGTCCATGCGCCGGCACTCGACGCCTTCCGGCTGACCCTCGCGGGCCAGCTCCTCCTCGGGCGGATCTTTTCAGCCTGGAATCTCGTGGCCTATGCCGCCGGCATCGGTGTCGCCGTCCTCGTGGATTCATGCCTGCGACACGAACCCGCCCGAGAGGCGACCCGCGTTCCTAGCGCCGATAATCCTGTGGGCCGATGCGGGCCGGATTCAGGACGTATTCGCGCGGGCGTGTGGAGCCGTCGAGGCGGCCTTCGCTGCGGCTGTCGCTGTAGTACTCGGTCCCGGTGAACCCGAAGCCGCCGCCGTTCATCACGCTGGGCACCGGGATGGCGCGCGGATCATCGGGAAGCGGCCGGCCCGTGCCGAGATCGGTGGGCAGCACGACGGGGCCGTCGGCGGCGAGGTAGCGCACCTCGGCAAAAGCCTGGCCGGTGAGCGCGAAGCCGACGAGGCCGGCGGCGAGGACGGTTCGCAAGATCGAGGGCACGGGGCAACTCCGGGATGGGCGGGGTCGAGGCGCGCCCCGAAGGTGCTCGACACGGGGG
>NZ_VRUZ01000024.1:0-48565 GCF_008039485.1 Methylobacterium sp. WL69
CCCCCACGCTCAACCCCTCCCCACACGGGCAGGGCGATCGCGGATGAACCGCGACCGGCCCCGTCTCCGTCCGGGTGACGGCATCTCCTAACGCGCGGACAGTGCGGGTCCCCTCTCCTGGAAGGCAGGGCGATCGCATAGGACCGCCGGTGTCATTCCGGGGCGCCGCAGGCGAACCCGGAATCCAGAGCCGCCGACAGCGCAAAACCCTGCAAAACCGGTGTTTCTGGGTCCCGGGTTCCGCTGCGCGGCCCCGGGATGACAAAGCGTTGCGGGAGGTCCCAACGCCCCAAACGCCCTATGCGATCGCCCTGCATGGAAGGAGAGGGACAGGGTGAGGTGTGGGACTTATTCGGAGAGTCCATGACCCTCACCCCGGCCCTCGCCCCGCAGGCGGGGAGAGGGGGATGCGCGCAGACGCTCTGCACGAACGCGATTGGCCCTGGGACATGGCGAAGGGCCCGGCGGGGCAGGCTGGGCCGCCGGGCGTTCCGGTCAGCCGCGTCGGCGGGCGTCGCCGAGGCGCTCCAGGAGTTCGATGGCGAGGCGGCCGCGCTCGGCCGGGCAGTCGCTGCCGCGCCGCAGGAGGACGCGGCGGTCCTTGCGCACGAGGTCGTCGGCGACCGGCACCAGGAGGGCGGGGGCCTCGGGGTGGAGGTCGGCCGCCAAGCCCTGGGGGCCGCCGCTGAGGCGCGCGATCCCGAGGGCGCAGCAGCCCACCCGCAGGCGGGCGAGGGTGACGAGGTCGGCCACCGCCTCGGGCAGGGGGCCGAAGCGGTCCTCGACCTCGCCGCGCAGGGCCTCGACCTCTTCGAGGGAGCGCAGGCGCAGGAGCCTCGTGTACAGGCTCAGGCGCAGTTCGGGCTCCGGCACGTAGTCGGCGGGCACGCTTCCGGCGAGGCCGAGGCGGATTTCCGGCGTCCAGTCGTCGGCGGGCTCGCCCTTGGCCGCCCGCAGGGCGAGCTGGAGCAGGTGCTGGTAGAGGCCGAGGCCAATGAGCTTGACGTGGCCGGCCTGGTTCTCGCCGACGAGGTCGCCGGCCCCACGCAGGTCGAGGTCGCGGGCGGAGATGGCGAAGCCCGCCCCGAGGCGGTCGAGGGCCTCCAGGGTGCGCAGGCGCTTCTCCGTGGCCGGCGCCAGGGGTTTTTCGGGGCGGCTGAGGAGATAGGTCACGCCCCGGCGCTGGCCGCGCCCGACCCGGCCGCGCAGCTGGTGGAGCTGGGCCAGCCCGAAGCGCTCGGCCTCCCACACCAGCATGGTGTTGGCGCGGGGCACGTCGAGGCCGCTCTCGATGATGGTGGTGGCGAGGAGCACGTCGCCCGCGCCGTCAGCGAAGCGCACCATGACGTCGTCCATCTCGGCCGCCTTGAGGTCGCCGTGGGCGATCATCGTCGTGAGTTCGGGCACGAGGGCGGAAAGTCGCTTCGCCATGGGGGCGATGTCCTCGACGCGGGGACAGACGACGAAGCTCTGGCCGCCGCGGCGGTGCTCGCGCATCAGCGCGGCGCGCACGGCGCCGTCGTCGAACGGCATGATCACCGTGCGGATCGGCTGGCGCACGCTCGGCGGGGTCGCGATGACGCTGAGCGACTGCAGGCCGACCAGGGCCGATTGCAGGGTGCGGGGAATCGGGGTGGCGGTGAACGTCATCACGTGGCCGTCGCCGGCGGCCCGGCGCAGGCCCTGCTTCAGCTTGGCCCCGAAGCGCTGCTCCTCGTCGATGACCATGAGGCCGAGATCGGCGAAGGTCACCCCCTTGGCGGCCAGCCCCTGGGTGCCGACGACGAGGCGGATGGAGCCGTCGGCCAGTCCCGCCTTGACCCGCTTGGCCTCCGCCGGGGAGACGAGGCGCGAGAGGTGGGCGACTTCGATGCCGAAGCGGGCGAACCGGCGCTGGAACGTCTGGACATGCTGGCGCACGAGGACGGTGGTGGGCGCCACCACGGCGACCTGCCTGCCGGCGAACAGGGCGGCGGCCACGGCGCGCAGGGCCACCTCGGTCTTGCCGAACCCGACATCGCCGCAGACGAGGCGGTCCATGGGCCGGCCGGAGGCGAGGTCGGCGAGCGCTCCGTCGACGGCGCTCGCCTGATCGGCCGTGAGGTTGAAGCCGAAACCGGCGGCGAAGCGCTCCATCTCGCGGGTCGCTGGCGCGAGGACGGGGGCGCGCACGGCGCCGCGCGCCTCGGCGTCCGTCAGCATCTGCCGCGCCGCCTTGGCGAGGGTGGCTTCGGTCTCGAGGCGCCGGCGGCCCCACGACCCGCCGTCGAGGCGGTCGAGGGTGACGGAATCGGGCTCGGAGCCGTAGCGCCAGATCCGGTCGGCCTGGCTCACGGGCACCATCAGCACCGCGTCGTTGGCGAACCGCAGGCGCAGGGCGTCCTCCGTGCCCTCGCCCACGGCGACGGGCTCCAGGCCCTCGAACACGCACAGGCCGTGGTCGCGGTCGACGGCGACGTCGCCGACGCGCAGGTCGACCTCGCCCATGGGCAGGATCGCGGCCCGGCCGCCGCCCGCGGCCACGGCCCTGCTGCCGAACAGGTCGGCGGCGGCGATGACGGCGATGCCCTGGTCGGGCACCCGGAACCCGGCCTCCATGGGGGCGGCGAGGACGAGGAGGTCGCCGGCCGGCGCCCGCACCACCTCCGACCAGTCCTTCACCTTGCGGGCCTTGCGCGACAGGGCCTTCTCGGCGGCGCGCACGAGGCGGGGCAGGGCCTCGGCCGGCCCCGTGAGCAGCACGCGCTCGCCGGCCGCGACGTGGCCGCGCAACGCTTCGGCGAAGGCCGGGCCGGGGCGGGCCTTGCGCACGAAGGCCGGAAGGGCGACGGCGTCCGCGTCCTTGGCCGAGGCCGTGGCGACGGGGCGCTCGCCCTGGAGCGCCGCCCACTCGTCGGGGCCGAGGTAGAGTTCGTAGGGCAGGGGGGCGGCGCGGCCGGCGCCCTCGCGCCCCTCCGCGATCTGCTCGAAGAAGGCGGCCGCCCGTTCGTCGGCCCCGGCCTCGACCACCAGGCGGGCGCCGGGCACGTAGTCCAGGGGCGTCACAAGGCGCGGATACAGGCGGGGCAGGGCGTGCTCCTGGCCGGTGAACGGGCGCAGGGCGGTGTCGGTGTCGCGCGGCAGCACGATCTCCGTGGCGGAATCGATGACGAGGACGTCCACCTCGGCGAGGGAGCGCTGCGACACGGGATCGTAGGCGCGGATCGCGGTGACGCGGGCCTCGTCGTGCTCGATCCGGCACGGCCGCGCGGCGGCGGCGGGAAACACCTCGACGGTGCGGCCGCGCACGGCGACCTCGCCGGGCTCGTCGACCCGGTCGTCGACGATGTAGCCGAGGCGCTGGAGGTCCGCGGTCAGCGCCTGCGGGTCGAGGCGGTCGCCGACGCGGATCGCCATGTGGGCGTCGGCCCAGGTCTCGGGTGGGGGCACCCGCTGGATCAGGGCCGGGGCGGTGGTGAGGACGATGTCGGGCAGGTTGTTCGCATCGGTGAGCCAGCGCAGGACTCCCGTGCGGGCCCCCATGACGCCCCGCGACGGCGAGGCCCGGTCGAAGGGCAGGCAATCCCATTCGGGGTAGATCGCCACGCTGCGCTCCGGCGCCAGGGCCCGCAGGATGTCGGCGAGCGCCCCGAGGCGGTGACGCTCGCGGGCGACGTGGACGAGGGGGCGGGCATCGGCTTCGCGGTCGAGGAGGGCCACCGCCAGGGCGCCCGTGGGCACGAGGGGCGCGTCCGTTTCGTGGGGAACGGCGGCGGTCTTCGTCCTGCGTTTTGCCATCTAGGATGCGTCCCGCCCTGTTGGTCTTGCTTGGGCTGGAGGAACGCGCCGGCCCGCGCCGGGCTCCCGGCCGAATCGGGTTGTCCCCTGTTTGCCGCAGGCTGCGGACCCGTTTGCGTGATGGTGCCGCAGGGCCTTTGAACTCGGGAACGGTTGGGCTTTAAGCTCATGCCCGATCCGGTCCCGAGGCCGGCGCGGAGATGTGAGCACGATGACGGCCAAGACCGTGGCGACGACGCCGTTCCCCGACCAGAAGCCCGGCACCTCCGGCCTGCGCAAGAAGGTCGCGGTGTTCCGCCAGCCGCGCTACGTCGAGAACTTCGTCCAGGCGATCTTCGACGCGATTCCCGAGCGCGCCGGCGCTACCCTGGTGATCGGCGGCGACGGTCGCTTCTTCAACCGCGAGGTGGTGCAGACCGCCCTGAAGATGGCGGCGGCCAATGGCTTCGCCCGCGTCCTCGTCGGGCAGGGCGGCCTGCTCTCGACGCCCGCCGCCTCCTGCGTCATCCGCAAATACGGCGCCCTGGGCGGCCTCGTCCTGTCGGCGAGCCACAATCCCGGCGGGCCGGACGGCGATTTCGGCATCAAGTTCAACACCGCCAACGGCGGCCCGGCTCCGGAGGACGTCACCGCGGCGATCTTCGCCCGGACCCTGGCCATCGCCGAATACCGCATCACGGACGTGCCCGACCTCGACCTCGACGCCGTCGGCGAGGCCCGGATCGGCGACATGCGCGTGTCCATCCTCGATCCCGTGGCCGACTACGCCGAGCTCATGCGGACGCTGGTGGATTTCGACGCGATCCGCGCCCTGTTCGCCGGCGGCTTCCGCATGCGCTTCGACGCCATGAGCGCGGTGACGGGCCCCTACGCCCACGCCATCCTCGAGGGCGAACTCGGCGCCGCGCCCGGCACCGTGGTCAACGGCACGCCGAAGCCGGATTTCGGCGGCCACCACCCCGATCCGAACCCGGTCCATTGCCACGACCTCTACGACCTCATGCTCGGCCCCGACGCGCCGGATTTCGGCGCGGCGTCGGACGGCGACGGCGACCGCAACATGATCGTGGCGCCGGGCCTGTTCGTGACCCCGAGCGACAGCCTCGCGATCCTGGCCGCCCACGCCCACCGGGCGCCGGGCTACGCGGCCGGCCTCGCGGGCGTCGCCCGCTCCATGCCGACGAGCCGGGCCGTGGACCGGGTCGCGGCGTCGCTCGGCATCCCCGCCTACGAGACGCCCACGGGCTGGAAGTTCTTCGGCACCCTGCTGGATGCCGGGCTCATCACCCTGTGCGGCGAGGAAAGCGCCGGCACCGGCTCCAACCATGTGCGCGAGAAGGACGGGCTCTGGGCCGTGCTCCTGTGGCTCAACGTGCTCGCCGCCACGGGCGAGCCCGCCCGCGACCTCGTCCACGCGCACTGGGCACGCTTCGGGCGCGACTACTACACCCGCCACGATTACGAGGAGATCGATTCCGACGCCGCCAAGGCGCTGATGGAGGGGCTGCGGGCCAAACTCGACAGCCTGCCGGGGCAGCGTTTCGGCGACCTCACCGTCGCGACGGCGGACGACTTCCGCTACGTCGATCCCGTCGACGGCTCGGTCACCGCCCAGCAGGGCGTGCGCATCGGCTTCGCCGAGGATGCCCGGGTGGTCTACCGCCTCTCGGGCACCGGCACGGCGGGGGCCACCCTGCGGGTCTATGTCGAACGCTTCGAACCCGCCTCCGGCCGCCTCGACCGGCCCGTGGCCGAGGTCCTGGCCTCGGCCGTGGCCGCCGCCGGGGCCATCGCCGACATCGCCCGTCTGACGGGCCGCGACGCGCCCAGCGTCGTGACCTGACCGGCCCCGCCGGGCATGGCATGCCAGCCGTGCCCGCGGGCCCTATCCCGACCCGTTCGGTGACGCGGTGCGATGCGGGTCCCCTCCTCTCCTGGCGCGGGCCCCCTCTCCTGGAAGCTACGGCATTCACACATCTCAAGGGCAGCGCGGGTCCCCTCTCCTGGAAGGAGAGGGACAGGGTGAGGTGTGCGAATTGTCCGAATAGGTCCCACACCTCACCCCAACCCTCTCCTTCCAGGAGAGGGGGCCTGTCGCGCTCGATGCCGGCTCATTGTGGCTCTCGATATCAGCCGCCGGGCGGATGTGTGAATCCGGTAGCCTGGAAGGCAGGGCGATGGCAGAGGGGTGCATGCGTTCGGGCCGGCCGTCGCCCATTCGTACACAGCGTCTGCGCGCGTCCCCCTCTCCCCGCCTGCGGGGAGAGGGCCGCAGGCACCCCGTCGTGCCTGCGGCGAGCGGAGGCGGAGCCGGAGCGAAGGTGAGGGGGCTGCGTCGGAGGAGTCTCTTCCGAATTCGCCCCCTCACCTTCGGCTGCCGCCTCGACGCGCTCCCCGACAGGGGGGAGACGCGTCCCTCTCCCCGCAGGCGGGGCGAGGGGATGCGCACTGGAAACTCCGCTTCTTCGCCGACGCCCTTCGGCGGCGGCTTCAGACCGCGACCATCCTCTGCGATCGCCCTGCCTTCCAGGAGAGGGAGCCCCGGTGCGCCTTCCGCCCGCATCCGGATGCCTGCCGCTACACGGAATCGGCCCGTTCGCAATTGTGTGAATCCGGTAACCGGACAGGAGACGGGGCCCGTCGCGGCCCTCGATCCGAAGTGATCAACCGGAGTTGGTATGACGGATCAGGAAGCGGCGCGGCGGCGCGTCGGCATCGCGCTCATGTGCGGGACCCTGGCGTTCTTCGCCTGCCTCGACGCGTCGGCCAAAAGCCTGGCGCGCCTCGGCGTCGATCCCCTGCTCACCACCTTCATGCGCTACGCCGTCAGCGTCGTGGCGATCTCCCTCGTCATCAACCCCGTGACCTCGCCGGGGGTGATGCGCACCAACCGCCTGTGGCTGCAGATCCTGCGCTCCCTGCTGCTGTTCGGCTCCACCGCCCTGAATTTTTTAGCATTACGCCACCTCCAGCTCGCCGAGACCCTGTCGATTCAGTTCGCCGCGCCCCTGGCCGTGGCCCTGCTGGCCGGGCCGGTCCTGGGGGAATGGACCTCGCCCCGGCGGCTCGTCGCCATCGGCATCGGCTTCCTCGGCGTCCTCGTCATCGTCCGGCCCGGCGTCGGGCCGGTGCAGCCGGCGGTGCTGCTCAGCCTCGGCAACATGCTGTGCTACGCCCTCTACATCCTCACCACGCGAAAACTCGCGGCCCTCGATTCCACG
The DNA here is from genome assembly GCF_008039485.1 of Methylobacterium sp. WL69. Taxonomy (NCBI): domain Bacteria; kingdom Pseudomonadati; phylum Pseudomonadota; class Alphaproteobacteria; order Hyphomicrobiales; family Methylobacteriaceae; genus Methylobacterium; species Methylobacterium sp. WL69. The sequence goes on from NZ_VRUZ01000024.1 coordinate 6,999, forward strand.
GCCACCACCATGGTGTATTCGGGGCTGGCCGGCCTCGCCCTGATGACGCCCCTGCTGCCGTGGATCTGGACCACGCCGGCGACTTGGCTCGCCTGGGCGCTCCTCGTCGGGGTCGGCCTGTTCGGCACCATCGGGCACTGGCTCCTGGTGCTGGCCCATGCCCGCGCCCCGGCCAACGTCCTGGCGCCCTTCATCTACACCCAGCTCCTGTGGTCGGTGATCCTCGGCTACGGCGTCTTCGGCGACGTGCCGAACCGATGGACGCTTCTCGGCGCGTCCATCGTCGTGGGCTCGGGGCTGTACCTGCTCACGCAGGACCGGCGAGGGCGGCGTGCGCCTCAGCGGTGATGGCGGTGGTGCCGGCGCGACTTGAGCCGGGTGCGGTAGGCGCGCCGGCCCGGATCGATGCCGAGCGCCCCGTTCACCGTGCCGACGGCGCCGCCGACCGCCCCGCCGACGATGCCGCCCACGGGACCGGCGACCCGGTCGCCCTCGGCGGCACCCCGGCGGACGCCGCCCGGAAGCCCCTGGGCCTCGGCGGCGCCGGACACGGCGAAGGCCGACAGGACGAGGGTGGCGGCGAGCAGAGCGTTTCTCATGGCGGGTCTCTCCGGTGGTGTGATCGCCTCGCGGCGGGTGTTATCAACGGCCGAGCTTCGAAAAAGTCCCCGGCCCGCGGTCCCGCGAAAGCTCGCTGGTCTCGCGCATCCGGCGCTGCTAGAAGCCGGCGCATGTGCGCTGATGCCGATCCGCGCGGCCCGGACTCCGTGCGAGTCCCCGGCCGCCTGCGAATTACGGGCCCGGCCTCCGTCTGAGGGCCGCCGCGGCGTGCGCCTCGGCGGGGGCCGGGAGGGCACGCGATTGCCCCTTCCGCCGCCGGTCCCCACGGACCGCCCCCGTTTGAAGCGCCCAGACCGACAGAGACCCATGAGCGATCCCACAGAGTCCGCCGCCGCGCCGGCCCGCGACTACTCGAAAACCCTGTTCCTGCCGCAGACCGACTTCCCCATGCGGGCCGGTCTCCCCGTGCGCGAGCCCGTGCTGCTTGAGCGCTGGGCCGCCACCGACCTCTACGGCCGGATCCGGGCGCAGGCTGCCGGCCGGCCCAAGTTCGTGCTGCACGACGGGCCCCCCTACGCCAACGGCAACATCCACATCGGCACGGCGCTGAACAAGATCCTCAAGGACTGCATCGTCCGGGCCCAGGGGGCGCTCGGCTTCGACGCCAACTACGTGCCGGGCTGGGACTGCCACGGCCTGCCCATCGAGTGGAAGATCGAGGAACAGTACCGCGCCAAGGGCCGCAACAAGGACGACGTGCCGGTCCTCGAATTCCGCCAGGAATGCCGGGCCTTCGCCGGCCAGTGGCTCGACACCCAGCGCGCCGAGTTTAAGCGCCTGGGCGTCACCGGCGACTGGGATCACCCCTACGCCACCATGACGTTCCCGGCCGAAGCCACCATCGCCCGCGAACTCATGAAATTCGCCACTTCCGGCCAGCTCTATCGCGGCTCGAAGCCGGTGATGTGGTCCGTGGTCGAGAAGACGGCTTTGGCCGAGGCCGAGGTCGAGTACGAGGACGTGGTCAGCGATACGATTTTCGCGGCGTTCCCGATCCGGGGTGCCAGCCGCGCAGCAACGGTCGAAGACATCGTTCCGGGTGTGACGCCCTCTGAGCCGAACCATGCGGACCTGAAGAAAGCCCGCGTGGTGATCTGGACCACCACGCCCTGGACCATGCCGGGCAACCGCGCCGTGGCCTACTCGAAGCGCGTCTCCTACGGCCTGTACCGGGTGACCGCCGCGGCTGACGAGAACTGGGCCAAGGTCGGCGACAGCTATCTCCTCGCCGACACCCTCGCGGCCTCGGTCTTCGCCGCCGCCCGCGTCGAGGGCTTCGAGCGCCTGCGCGACGTGACCCCGGCCGAACTCGCCGGTCTGACCCTGGCGCATCCCCTGGCCGGCCGCGTCCCCGGCTACGACTTCCCCGTCCCCCTCCTCGACGGCGATCACGTCACCGACGAGGCCGGCACCGGCTTCGTCCACACGGCGCCGGGCCATGGCCGCGAGGATTTCGAGGTCTGGATGGCCAACGGCCGAGCACTCACGGACCGCGGCATCGACACCCGCATCCCCTACACCGTGGACGCCGACGGCGCGCTCACCGGGGACGCGCCCGGTTTCACGGGAAAACTCGTTCTTAACCACAAGGGCGAGAAGGGCGACGCCAACAAGGCGATCATCGCGGCTCTGATGGAGGCCGGCACCCTGGTGGCGCGCGGCACCCTCAAGCACAGCTATCCGCATTCCTGGCGCTCGAAGAAGCCGGTGATTTTTCGCAATACGCCGCAATGGTTCATTGCGATGGACAAGCCCGTCGAGTCCCTGGAGGGCCGCACCCTGCGCGAGGTCGCCCTGCGCTCCATCGACGAGACGCAGTGGGTGCCGCCCCAGGGAAAAAACCGCATCAACGGCATGGTCGGCAACCGGCCGGACTGGGTAGTGTCGCGCCAGCGCGCCTGGGGCGTGCCCATCACGGTGTTCGTGAAGCGCGGTACCCACGACGTGCTGCGCGACGAGGGCGTGAACGCCCGCATCGCCGAGGCTTTCCAAGCGGAGGGCGCCGATGCCTGGTTCACCGATGCGGACGGCGCCCGCTTCCTGGCACCCGACTACGATCCGGCCGACTACGAAAAAGTCACGGACGTCCTCGACGTCTGGTTCGATTCCGGCTCGACCCACGCCTTCGTCCTCGACGACCCGGAGCAGTTCCCGGGCCTGTCCGGCGTGGTGCGCAAGCGCGACGGCGGCGCCGACACGGTGATGTATCTCGAGGGCTCCGACCAGCATCGCGGCTGGTTCCAGTCCTCGTTGCTGGAGTCGAGCGGGACGCGGGGGCGGGCCCCCTACGACATCGTCCTCACCCACGGGTTCGTCCTCGACCCCAAGGGCCTGAAGATGTCCAAATCCAAGGGCAACGTCGTAGCACCCCAGAACATCATCAAGGATTCGGGCGCCGACATCCTGCGCCTGTGGGTCGCCGCCTCGGACTACACCGACGACCTGCGCATCGGCCCGGAGATCATCAAGACCTTCGCGGAGACCTACCGCAAGCTGCGCAACTCGCTCCGCTGGATGCTCGGGTCGCTCGCCCATTTCGAGCCCGGCCCCGAAATCCCGCACGCGGAGCTGCCCGAGCTCGAGCGCCTGATCCGGCACCGCCTGTCGGAGCTCGACGGCGAGATCCGCGAGGCCTACGCCACCTTCGACCTCAAGCGCGTCGTAGCCCTGCTCAACGGCTTCATGACCGGAGACCTCTCGGCGTTCTACTTCGACGTGCGCAAGGACGCCCTCTACTGCGACCCGATCTCGTCGCCGACCCGCCGGGCCGCCCTGCAGGTCATCGACGAGACCTTCCGCCGGGTGACGATCTGGCTCAGCCCCGTCCTCGCCTTCACGGCGGAGGAAGCCTGGCTCGACCGCTATCCGTCGGAGACCGGGTCGGTGCACCTGCAGACCCTGCCGGAGACGCCCGCCGCCTGGCGCGACGCGGCCCTGGCCGCGCGCTGGCAGAACGTCCGAAAAGTCCGCCGGGTCGTCACCGGCGCCCTGGAGATCGAGCGGGCCGCTAAGCGCATCGGCGCGAGCCTGGAGGCGGCGCCGGTGGTGTCCATCGCCGACGCGGACCTGCTGGCCGCCCTCGACGGGATCGACTTCGCGGAAGTCTGCATCACGTCGGCCATCCGCATCGACTCCGGCGAGGGGCCGGCCGACGCCTTCCGCCTCGACGACGTCCGCGGCGTCGCCGTGGTCCCGGCCCCGGCGGAGGGGCGCAAATGCGCCCGGTCCTGGCGGGTCACCACCGATGTCGGCGCGGACCCGGCCTATCCCGACGTCACCCCCCGCGACGCCTGGGCCCTGCGCGAGTGGGACGCCGCCCACGGTGCCGTCGCGTGAGGGGGCGTCCCGCATCGGCCAAATGCTCGGTTCTCCTTTCTACGGCAGGGCGGTTGCAAGTCAGGGGCGCCCTGTTGGGCGACCGTGAACACGTGATTTGCGGCGTTGCTGTGCCCCCGGTGCGCATCCCCTCGCCCCGCTTGCGGGGAGAGGGACGCGTCTCCCCCTCGTTGGGGAGCGCGTCGAGGCGGCAGCCGAGGGTGAGGGGGCGAATCCGAGTGAGACTCTTTCGGACTCGCCCCCTCACCGTCGCTTCGGCTTCGCCTCTCGCTCGCCACAGGCACGACGGGGTGCCTGTGGCCCTCTCCCCGCGCGCGGGGAGAGGGGGAGGCGCACCGGCGTTCCGCACGATGGGCCGAGCGCATAGGCAGGCGAGCGGATCGATTTGCGATTGCCCTGCCTTCGGGGGGGAGCGGAGCCGAGCATGACTCCCTTCCGCCTCGGCCTCGCCGGCCTGCTCGCCACCCTGATCCTCGATCAGGCAAGCAAGCTCTGGCTCTATTTCGGCACCGACCTCGTCCTGACCCAGCCCTGGCCCGTGGCGCCGTTCGCCGAGTTCCTCGTGGTGTGGAACCGGGGCGTGTCCTACGGCCTGTTCCAGCAGGAGGGCGGGATCGGGCGCTGGGTCCTCGTCGCCGTCTCGGTGCTCGCCGCCGCCGGCCTCGTGGCGTGGATGTGGCGGGCGCCGACGCGGCTGCTCGCCGTCTCCCTCGGCCTCGTCGCCGGCGGCGCCATCGGCAACGCCATCGACCGGGCGGCGTATGGTGCGGTGTTCGACTTCGTGCACCTGCACTGGCGCAGCTGGTCCTGGTACGTGTTCAACGTCGCCGACGCCGCCATCGTCGCGGGCGTCGTCGGCCTCGTTCTCGACAGCCTGCTGCCGGACCTGCGTGGCAAGGCCACCACGCCGCAGGCCTGAATCGCGGGCCGTCCCGCTTGGCCTAGACGTGTGATGCGTAAACCACATCCGGGATCGTTGTCGGCCCGACACTGGCGCCCTGCGGCCAAGGCGCCATACGATCGCCCGAAACCGGGGTCAGGCGTTCGAAGCCGGATCAGGACCGCGTCTCGAACGCGACCATTCGAGCCCGGGACCGGGCGCGACGACCGGACGGGCATCGGGGGCGGCATGATTGGACAACGTGGGTTCCTCTACTCCGTGACGGGCACCTTGGTGACGGGCCTTCTCGCAGGCGCGGGCATCCTCGCCGGCCCCGGCGCCGCCCAGGCCCAGCAGGGCGTGTTCATGCGCGACGCGCTGAGCAACATCGGCCTCATCGAGCCGGAGAAGCCGGCCATCACCTACCGCGAGCGCGCCCCCCTGGTGATGCCGCCGAAATTCGACGGCAAGGCCCTGCCGCCGCCGCGCAAGGCCGAGGCCTCGCCGCAATGGCCGAAGGACCCGGAGATCGCCCAGCGCGAGCGCGAGCGCGTCGAGGCGCGCAAGCCCATCGTCCGCGGCGCCCAGGGGCGCATGGACGACAACAACATGACCCTGTCCATCGACGAGATGCGGGGCGGGCGCCGGGCCGACGCGCAGGTGCGCACGGAGCCGGGCCGTCCCGAGGGCGAGACCGCCGACCGCAACTCGTTCTGGTCGAACCCCTTCGGCCTGCGCTCCGACGCGGCGGCCGAGCCGTCCCTGGTGGAGCCCGACCGCGACGTGCTGACCGATCCGCCCACCGGCTACCGCAAGCCGCCCCGCAAGGTCGCCAAGTCGAACGGCGACCCCGTCAACAATCCCTCGCGCGAGCGCGAGGAAGCCGATCCGGGTGCCTATATCCGCAACCGGAACTGAAGTCTTCGCCGGCCTCCGGCCGGTTCACGCGTTTGGCCCGGCCGTTGCGGCGGGTGCCGGACTTCCGTGTGACGCTCAACGAGACGGACGGTCCCGCGCGGACCGAACGCTGAAGGAAAGCTCTTCGATGCATCTGTTCCGGAAGGACGTTCCGCTTCTCGGTCCCACACGCCGCCATGCCAGCGCCGGCCGCGCCGAATCCGCCCCGTTCGGGCGTTCCGAGGCCGGTGGTCCCGATGTCGGTGCCTTCACCCTCGACAACGGCCTCGACGTGGTCGTGGTGCCGGATCACCGGGCGCCCGTGGTCACCCACATGGTGTGGTACCGCAACGGCTCGGCCGACGACCCGCAGGGCCAGTCCGGCATCGCCCACTTCCTCGAGCACCTCATGTTCAAGGGCACCGAGCGGCACCCCGTCGGCGCCTTCTCGAAGGCGGTCTCGGGCCTCGGCGGCCAGGAGAACGCGTTCACGAGCTACGACTACACCGCCTATTTCCAGCGGGTGGCCCGCGACCATCTCCAGACCATGATGGAATTCGAGGCCGACCGCATGACCGGCCTCGTCCTCGACGACGCCGTGGTAGCGCCCGAGCGCGACGTGGTGCTGGAGGAGCGGCGCATGCGGGTCGAGACCGACCCCTCCGCCCAGCTCTCCGAGGCCATGGCCGCCTCCCTGTTCGTGCATCACCCCTACGGCACGCCGATCATCGGCTGGATGCACGAGATCGAGGACCTGAACCGCACCCACGCGCTGGACTACTACAAGCGCTTCTACACCCCCGAGAACGCCATCCTGGTGGTGGCCGGCGACGTCACCCCCGACGACGTCCGCCGCATGGCCGACGCCACCTACGGCCGCGTCACCCCCCAGGGCGCCCGGCCCGTGCGGGTGCGGGCCCGGGAGCCCGAGCCGAAGGCCCTGCGCCGCCTCGCCGTGGCCGACCCCAAGGTCGAGCAGCCGACCCTGCAGCGTCTCTACCTGACGCCGTCCTGCATCACGGCGAAGGACGGCGAGTGCCACGCCCTCGAACTCCTGGCCGAGGTGATGGGCGGCGGCTCGACCTCGTACCTCTACCGCAAGCTGGTCATGGAGCTCGGCGTCGCCGTGAATGCCGGCGCCTGGTACATGGGCTCGGCCATCGACGACACCCGCTTCTCCGTCTACGCGATCCCGGCCGAGGGGATCAGCCTGGAGAAGCTCGAGGAAGAGGTCGACCGGGTCCTGCGCCGGGCGCCGTCCGAGGCCCTGAACGCCGAGGCCATCGAGCGGGCCAAAACCCGCCTCGTCGCCGAGACGGTCTATTCGTCGGACAGCCAGTCGTCGCTCGCCCGCATCTACGGCTCGGCGCTGGCCATCGGCGAGACCATCGAGGAGGTGCGGCGCTGGCCGTCCGACATCGAGGGCGTGACCCAGGCACGCCTGGCAGCCGTGGCCGAGCGCTACCTCGTCCCGCAGCGCTCCGTCACCGGCTATCTCACCAAATCCCGCGACGCCGACGCCTGATAGGCGCTCCGCCCGGATTTCGGGGCCGTGGCGCGACGCGCGCGCCGGGCCCGGCCCAGAACAACGAGGTTCCCATGACCATGGCTCCCCAACTGGTCGACACCGCCAACCGCCCGGCCCAGTCGCCGACGCAGGCCGTGCCCGTCGCCACCGCCGCCGGCATCGAGGCCTGGCACGTCGAATCCCAGGTGGTGCCCCTCATCGCCCTGGCCTTCACCTTCGAGGGCGGCGCGGCGCAGGACCCCGAAGGCAAGGCCGGCGTCGCCCAGATGCTGGCCCGCCTCCTCGACGAGGGCGCCGGGGATCTGGTCTCCGACGCGTTCCAGGAGCGCCTGGCCGCCCGCGCCATCGAGCTGTCGTTCCACGCCGGCGCCGATGCCCTGGGCGGCTCCCTCAAGATGCTGGTCAAGCACGCCGACGAGGCCATCGACCTCCTGGCCCTGGCCCTGGCGAAACCCCGCCTCGACCCCGACGCCATCGAGCGGGTGCGGGCCCAGACCCTGGCCGGCCTGCGCTACCAGCAGAACGACCCCGGCGTGATGGCCTCGCGCCGCTTCTTCGCCGAGGCCTATGCCGGCCATCCCTACGCCCGGCCGTCGTCGGGCACGCCCGAGAGCATCGCCGCCATCACCCGCGACGACCTCGTCGCCATGCACCGCAAGCTCGTCGGCCGCGGCGCCGTCAAGGTCGCGGCCGTGGGCGCCATCGACGCCGCCCGCCTCGCCGACGCCCTCGAGCGCGCCTTCGGCCGACTCGACCTCGCCGCTCCGCTGACGGCGGTGCCGCAGACGCAGGTTCAGAACCTGGGCCACCGCCACGTCGTCGATATCGACGTGCCGCAATCGGTCCTGCGCTTCGGCATGGGCGGCGTGCCGTGGCGCGACCCCGACTTCATCCCGGCCTACGTGCTCAACCACATCCTCGGCGGCGGCTCCTTCACCTCGCGCCTGTTCCAGGAGGTGCGCGAGAAGCGCGGCCTCGCCTATTCGGTGGGCACGTCCCTCGTCAGCCACCGCGCCTCGGCCATGACCTGGGGCTACACCGCCACCAAGAACGAGCGCGTCGGCGAGGCCCTCTCGGTCATCGGCGACGAGATCGGCCGGCTCATCGCCGAGGGTCCGTCCGACGAGGAACTGCAGAAGGCCAAGGACTACCTCACCGGCTCCTACGCGCTCGGCTTCGACACCTCGACGAAGATCGCCCACCAACTCGCCCAGATCGCCTTCGAGGGCCTCGGCATGGACTACATCGCCCGGCGCAACGACCTCGTCGCCAACGTCACCCAGGCCGACATCCGCCGCGCCGGCGCCCGCACCTTCGCCGACGGAAAAATGCTCGTCGTGGCCGCCGGCCGGCCCACGGACTTCTGATCCGGTACCTGCGCGCTCGCCCCCCCTTGCGGGGCGCTTAGGAGGTGGTGAATCGCGGGTCCCGTCTCCCGGAAGGCGGGGGCAGCGCAGATGGCGTTTGGGGCGTTGGAAACTCCCGCAACGCTGTGTCACCCTAGGGCCGCGCAGCGGAACCCGGGACCCAGAAACACCGGTTTTGCAGGGTTTTGCGCTGTCGGCGGCTCTGGATTGCACGCCTCCGGCGCGGCCCTCCGGGTCCGGGTTCGCCTGCGGCGCCCCGGAATGACACCGGAGGTCCTGTGCGATCGCCCTGCCTGGAAGGCTACGGCATTCACATATCTCGCGGGCAGCACGGGTCCCCTCTCCTGGAAGGAGAGGGACAGGGTGAGGTGTGTGACCTATTCGGAGATGTCCCACACCTCACCCCAACCCTCTCCTTTCAGGAGAGGGAGCCCCGGTGCGCCTCCCGCCCGCATCCGGATGCTTGCCGCTACATGGAATCGGCACATTCGCAGTTGTGTGAATCCGGTAGCCTGGAAGGAGAGGGCTGGGGTGAGGTGTGCGAACTTTTCGGAGAGTCCACGACCCTCACCCCAACCCTCTCCCAAACAGGAGAGGGGGCCGGTCGCGGTTCATCTGCGATCGCCCCGCCGGGAAAGAGCGTGAGCCGGTAACAACCAATCGATGCCGAGCCATCGACCACGTTTGGTAGGACCTCGTCCGGGGGTGCCCCCGGGGCATGGCGGTTGCTACAGTGACGCCGCCTGCCACCGCTCTCGGGACATCCGGATGCCCTCTGCCCTGCCGACGCTCCTCGCCCGCGCGGCGATCCTGCCCCTCGCACTCGTGATCGCCACGCCCGCCTGGGCCCATCCGGGCCATGAGGCCGGGGGCCTAGCCGGGGGCCTGGTCCAGGGCTTCCTCCACCCCCTCGGCGGCCTCGACCACGTCCTCGCCATGGTGGCCGTGGGGCTCATCGCGGCGCGGATCGGCGGGCGGGCGCTGCTTCTCGTGCCGGCGTCCTTCCTCGCCATGATGGCACTCGGCGGCGCGGCCGGGGCCGCCGGCCTGACCCTGCCCCATGTCGAGACCGGCATCGCCCTGTCCGTCGTCGTCCTCGGGGCCGTCCTGGCCCTCGGCGCCGTACCGCCCGTGGCCGGGGCCATGGGCCTCGTCGGCACCTTCGCGGTGTTCCACGGCCTCGCCCACGGCGCCGAGATGCCGGGCGCCGCCTCGGGCCTCGCCTACGGCCTCGGCTTCCTCGCCGCCACCGCCCTCCTGCACGCCGCCGGCCTCGGCCTCGGCCTCGCGGCGGCGCACCGCACGACGGGCCCGGCCCTGCGGGTCGCCGGGGCGGCCCTCGCCGCCGCCGGCCTCGGCCTCCTCGCCGGGGCGTTCTGACGCCAAGTCTTGTGGGCGTTTTGACCGATCCGTTCGGTCGAATCGGCCGACTGCTGAAAGATAGAGGGCAGCACGGGTCCCCTCTCCTGAGAGGAGAGGGACAGGGTGAGGTGTGCGAACTCTCCGAATAGGTCCCACACCTCACCCCAACCCTCTCCTTCCAGGAGAGGGAGCCCTGGTGCGATCACTCGATCCGAAGCGATCAAGCGGAGTTAGTCTGATAAGGTCGCCGCCAGGGCCTCGGCCTCGGCGCGGCCCCTGGCCCGCGACTCCCGGTCGAGGTCGGCGCCCATCAGGCCCTTCTCCACCAGGATCTGATGCACGTGCGTGATGCCGACCATGCGCAGCCAGGTCGCCATGTAGGTCGACTGGTGGTCGTAGATCTCCGCCGGGAAGTCGGCCCCGATGGCGACGCCGCGGGCGTTGATCACCACGGCTTTCGCGGTGAGCAGGCCGTTCTGGCCGCGCTCGTCGAAGCTGAACAGCAGGTCCTTCTGCGACACGAGATCGAACAGGTGCTTGAGCCGGTACGGGATCGTGTAGTTCCACATGGGCACGCCGAACACCATGAGGTCGGCGGCCTGGAAGCGCCCGGCGAGGGCGCGGATCGTGGTCCACGCCTCGTCCTGGGCCGGGCTCGGGGCCTCGCCCGAAAGGGCCGCGTACTTGCCGGCCAGGGCCTCGCCGTCGAACTCGGGCAGGTCGGTGTTCCACACGTCCAGGGTGTCGACGGTGCCGTCCGGGTGGCGGGCCGTCCAGGCGTCGAGGAAGGCGTGCGCCACCGCGATGGAGGCGGAGCGGTCCTTGCGGGGCGAGGCTTCGACGTAGAGAAGGTGCGGCATCGATGGCTCCGGGTGGGGGACGCCTCCGACCTATCGCGACGGGCGCGCCGGGCCAGGGGGCGCACGGCTTTGTCATTCCCGGGCGCCGCCCCCATCTGACGTCCATCCCCATGGCGTCACAGGCCGGAACCGCCCGATGCACCTCACCGGAATCCACCACCTCACCGCCATCACGGCGCGGGCCCCCGACAACGCGGCGTTCTACACCCGCACCCTCGGCCTGCGGCTGGTGAAGAAGACGGTGAACCAGGACGACGTCTCGGCCTATCACCTGTTCTACGCCGACGGCCTCGCCTCGCCCGGCACGGACGTGACGTTCTTCGACTGGCCGGCGCCCCTGGAGCGGCGCGGCACCAACAGCATCACCCGCACGGGCCTGCGCGTGGCGGGCGCCGGGGCCATCGACTGGTGGCGGGAGCACCTCGCCCGGGAGGGCGTCGCCCATGCGGGTCCGGTCGAGCGCGACGGCCGCCTCAGCCTCGACTTCGAGGATGCCGAGGGCCAGCGCTTCATGCTCGTCGACGATGGCGGCGCCGGTCCGGCCCATCCCTGGGCGGGCAGCCCCGTGCCGGCCGAGCACCAGATCCGCGGCCTCGGGCCGATCCGCCTCGCCGTGGCGCAGGTGGAGCGGACGGAGGCGGTGCTGACCGAGGTCCTGGGCATGCGCCACGACCGCACCTACGACCTGCCGGAGGGCGCGGTCCGGGTCTGGCGCATGGGGCAGGGAAAGCCGGGAGAGGGGGGCCCGGCCGCCGAGCTCCACCTCCTGTCGCAGCCCGACGGGCCGCCGGCCCGCCAGGGGGCGGGGGCCGTCCACCACGTCGCCTTCCGCATCCCCGACGCGGACTACGCGGCCTGGGCCGATCGCCTCAAGGCGAAGCGCATGCCGACGAGCGGCCCCATCGACCGGTTCTACTTCCAGAGCCTGTACTTCCGCGAGCCCAACGGCATCCTGTTCGAGATCGCCACGGACGGCCCCGGCTTCACCGCCGACGAGCCCCTGGAGACCCTGGGGCAGCACCTCGCCCTGCCGCCGTTCCTCGAAGGCCGCCGCGCCGAGATCGAGGCGGGGCTGAAACCACTTTGATATCGGTTGCCGGTTGTTCGCCAGGAATCGACCGGTCGCGACGGGCTCCCTCTCCTGAAAGGGGAGGGGACCCGCGTCACCGAACTGGTCCGGTGAAAACCCCTGACCTCAGCGCGCAGTAATTCGGAGCGATTCCAGACAGTTGCGAGAACGCCACGGCGCCATGCGCTGCGGGGCACCTGTGCGCCCGCACCGCCTTGACGCGGGCCCCGCAGGTGCGAGAAGACCCCCGCAAAGCTTCGAGACTCGAGACGGACCCGGCGATGAGTAAGTTCAACGAGGAGCGCGTGCTCTCCGTCCACCACTGGACGGACACCCTGTTCTCCTTCCGCACCACCCGCGATCCCGCATTCCGCTTCCGCAACGGCGAGTTCGTGATGATCGGCATCGAGGTGGAGGGCCGCCCGCTCCTGCGCGCCTATTCGGTGGTCTCGGCCAATTACGAGGAAGAGCTCGAGTTCTTCTCCATCAAGGTCGCCAACGGGCCCCTGACCTCCAAGCTCCAGCACCTCAAGGTCGGCGACCCGATCATGGTCGGCAAGAAGCCCACCGGCACCCTGGTGCTCGACAACCTGATGCCGGGCAAGAATCTCTACCTGCTCGGCACCGGCACGGGGCTCGCCCCGTTCATGTCGATCATCAAGGATCCGGAGACCTACGAGCGCTTCGAGAAGGTCGTGCTCGTCCACGGCTGCCGTCAGGTGCAGGAACTCGCCTATGGCGAGACCATCACGGAGGCTCTGCCCAACCACGAGTTCCTCGGCGAGGTGATCTCCGCCGGGCTGATCTACTATCCCACCGTGACCCGCGAGCCGTTCCGCAACCGCGGCCGGATCACCGACCTGATGACCTCCGGCAAGCTGTTCGCGGATATCGGCCTGCCGATGATGTCGGTGGAGAACGACCGCTTCATGCTGTGCGGCAGCCCGGACATGATCCGCGACACCCGCGAATTGCTCACCAGCGGCGGCTACGTCGAGGGCAACCACGGCGAGGCCGGCCACTACGTCATCGAGAAGGCATTCGTCGAGAAATGAGCCGCGTCGAGAAGTGAGCTGCGTCGAGACGTGAGCCGGGTCGAGACGTGAGCGGCACCGTCTTCATCGCCGGCGCCGGGACCGAGATCGGCAAGACCTACGTCACCGCTGCCCTGACGCGCCGCCTGCGGGCGCAGGGGCACGCGGTCCGCACCCTGAAACCCGTCGCCAGCGGCGTGCCGGCCGTGGCGGACCCCGCGTTTGCCCTCAGCGACACGGCGATCCTGCTGGCGGCGCAGGGGCTCGCCGTGACGGAGGACAGCGTCGCCGCCTGCTCGCCCTGGCGCTTCCGCGCCCCCCTCGCCCCCGATCTCGCCGCCGCCCGCGAGGGCCGCACCCTGGCGCTCGCCGACCTCGTCGCCTTTTGCCGGGCCGAGATCGCCGCGGCGCCGCCGGGCGCCACCCTGCTCATCGAGGGCGTCGGCGGCCTGATGAGCCCGGTCACCGCCGAGCACACCGGCCTCGACTGGCTCGAAGCCCTGGCCGTGCCGGCGCTCCTCGTCTCCGGCTCCTATCTCGGCGCCATCAGCCACGCCCTGACGGCGGCCGAGACCCTGCGCCATCGCGGGGTTCCCCTGCGCGGCCTCGTGGTCTGCGAGAGCGCGGACGCGCCGACGCCCCTCGAAACCGTGGCCGCCGCCATCCGCCGCCACGTCGCCGTCCCGGTCCACGCGATCGCGCGCGGCGGCGCCTGCCCGGACGATCTCGCCACCCTGATCCGGGCGGGGGCCTGAGGACCGGACGCGTCCGGCACGTTCCGGCGCCGCCTTTCATCCCTGGACGCGGGCCCGTGATCCCCTACCTCGTCGCGGAAGAAGCGTCGCCGAGGCGCCCGGCCGGAGATCAATCCTTGTCCCAAGATCAGCCTCGGTCCCAAGATCAGATCCGGACCGGGCGGGGCCTCGCGCGCCCGGCCGTGCTCATCGGCGCCCTCGGCATCGTCTACGGCGATATCGGCACCAGCCCGCTCTACGCCTTCAAGGAGGCCGTGCGGGCGGCGAGTGCCGGCGCCCCGCCGACGCCCATCGCCGTCACCGGCGCGGTGTCGCTGATCCTGTGGGCGCTGATCCTCATCGTCTCCATCAAGTACGCCGTGCTGATCCTGCGCGCCGACAACCGGGGCGAGGGCGGCATCGTCGCCATGCTGGCGCTGCTCGGCGCCCGCCACGCCAAGCCCGGCTCGTGGCAGGCCGTGCTCCTCGTGGTCGGCCTCGTCGGCGCGGCGCTGCTCTACGGCGACGGGGCCATCACCCCGGCCATCTCGGTCCTGAGCGCCGTGGAGGGCCTGAAGGTCGATGCCCCCGGCCTGTCGCGCTTCGTCGTGCCCATCACCCTGGCGATCCTGGTCGGGCTGTTCCTGGTCCAGAGCAAGGGCGTCGCCTTCATCGGGCGCATCTTCGGGCCGGTGATGCTGGTCTGGTTCGTCGTCCTGGCCCTGATGGGCCTCGGCGGCATCGTCCACGCCCCGCAGATCCTCGGGGCGGTGAACCCCCTGCGCGCCGTGGATTTCCTGCTCCATGCCGGCTGGCACGTCAGCTTCGCCATGCTGGGCGCCGCCTTCCTGGCGGTGACCGGCGGCGAGGCGATGTACGCCGATCTCGGGCATTTCGGCGCCGGGCCGATCCGCGTCTCGTGGTTCGGCCTCGTGCTGCCGGCCCTGGTGATCCACTATTTCGGCCAGGGCGCCCTGCTGCTGGCCGAGCCCGACGCCATCGAGAACCCGTTCTACCGGCTCAGCCCCGACTGGGCGCATTACCCGCTCATCGGTCTGGCGACCCTCGCCACCGTCATCGCCTCGCAGGCGATCATCTCGGGGGCATTCTCCCTGACCCAGCAGTCGATCCAGCTCGGGTTCCTGCCGCCCATGCGGGTGGTCCACACGGCGCGCCACGAGCGCGGGCAGATCTACGTGCCGGTGGTGAACTGGCTCCTCGCCGCCGCCACCGTGAGCGCCGTGCTCATCTTCGGCACCTCCGACGCCCTGGCCGGCGCCTACGGCATCGCCGTGTCGTCGCTCATGGCCATCACCACCCTGCTGGCCGCCCTCGTGGCGCTGAAATGGGGCTACAACCCCGTGGCGGTCTTCGCGCTCAACGGGTTCTTCCTCGCCATCGACCTCGTCTTCCTCGGGGCCAACAGCGTGAAGCTGTTCGAGGGCGGCTGGTTTCCGCTCCTGCTCGCCGGGCTGGTGGCGTTCCTGATGCTGACCTGGCGCAAGGGCACCGGGCTGGTGGAGGCGGCGCGGGTCGGCCTGCGCCAGCCGGAAGACGAGTTCCTGGCGCAGCTGCGCCGGGACCCGCCCCTGACCCTGCCGGGCCGCGCCGCCTTCCTGTCCTCGGCGACGAGCGGCATCCCGCTCCACCTGTCGCGCTTCGTCGAGCGCAGCCACGCCCTGCACAAGCGCATCCTCATCGTCACCGCCTTCTACGAGGAAGCGCCCGTGGTGCCGCGCGAGCACCGTGCCGAGGTCTCGGCCGTGACGCCCGACATCACCCGGCTCACCCTGCGCTACGGCTTCATGGAGGATGCCTCGATCCCCGAGGGGCTGGCCTGCGCCGTCCAGGCCGGCAAGCTCCCGCCCGAATGGCTCGACGATCTCACGATCTTCATCGGCCACGAGACCATCATCCCGAAGAGCGACGACCGCGGCATGGCCGACTGGCGGGAGGGGCTGTTCGCCTTCCTCCTGCGCAACGCCGAGCGCACCGGCGCGCATTTCTGCGTGCCGACGCGCCAGCTCGTGGAGGTCGGTACCGAGATCGAGATCTGAGCCCCGGACGCCGAATCGGCGGACGCGCGGCGCCGCGGCGGCCGTGGCACCGCGCCGTCGTGAGACGCCGCGCACTTGCGAGCCGCCGCCGGGCGCCGCAAGAAGGAGCCCGAGTGCCACGCCGACCCACGGAATCCCAAGCGTATGCCCGAACTCGCCCCCAAGGCCCTGGCGTTCCGCCTGCGCCAGCAGGCGATCCTGTCCGATTTCGGCGTCGAGGCCCTGCGGGCCACCGAGCTGCTGCCCCTGCTCCAGCGCGCCACCGAGCTCTGCGCCGAGGGCATGGAGGCGGAGTTCTGCAAGGCGCTGGAGTACAAGCCGCATCAGGATTGCCTCCTCGTCTGCGCCGGTGTCGGCTGGAACGCCGATGCCGTCGGCACGGCCGTCGTCGGGGCCGATCTCGCCTCGCCGGCGGGCTACGCCCTCAAGACCGGGCGGCCGGTGATCTCGAATCACCTGCAGGACGAGACACGGTTCCGAACCCCGAAGCTCATGGCCGACCACGGCATCCGCCGGGCCATCAACGTGCTCATCGCCAACCGCGACGGTAATTACGGCGTGCTGGAGGTGGACGACACCCGCGAGGGCCAGTTCGAGGAGGCGGACATCGCCTTCATGCAGGGCTTCGCCAACCTCGTCGGCGGGGCCATCGAGCGCCAGCGCGCCGAGGCCCGGCTCAAGGCCGCCGTGGAGCGCCAGGAGCTGCTGTCCCGGGAGATGAGCCACCGGGTGAAGAACAGCCTCGCGGTGGTGGCCGGCTTCCTCGGGCTCCAGGCGCGGGGCTCCGACAACGAGGACGTCAAGGCGGCCCTCGCCGATGCCCGCACCCGGGTCGAGGCCGTGGCCCAGGTCCACGACCAGCTCTGGCGCCAGCCGAGCCTCGAGGCCATCGACGTCGCCGGCTTCCTCGAGGCCCTGTGCGCCAAGCTGCAGGAGAGCGCGCCGGCCCACGGCCTCGTCTGCCGGGCGCAGACGGTGAACATCCCCGCCGACCTCGCGATCCCCCTCGGCCTGTTCGTCAACGAACTCGTGACCAACGCCATCAAGTACGCCTATCCGGACGGCGCCGGCGAGATCCGGGTGACGGCCCGGGCGGCGGAGGGCGGCTTGCGCCTCACGGTCTGCGACGACGGCGTCGGCCTGCCGGAGGGGTTCGATCCCGCCGCGCCGCGTCGCGCGAGCCTCGGCATGCGCATCGTCAACAGCCTCGCCCGCCAGCTCGGCGGCCCGCTCACCGTCGCCACGGATCGCCCCGGCGCGCACTTTTCCCTGCTGATCGTCCCACCCGACACCGCCGGCTGAGGTTTTGGCGGGCGCGTCCCTGCGCCATGCCAGATCCGGTGATCACGCCGGATCGAGCGGTCGCGACCGGCCCCCTCTCCTTTCAGGCAGGGCGATCGCAGATGAACCGCGACCGGCCCCGTCTCCGTCCGGGTGACGGCATTCCCCCAACGCGCGGGCAGCGCAGGTCCCCTCTCCTGGAAGGAGAGGGACAGGGTGAGGTGTGGGACTTATCCGGAGAGTTCACACACCTCACCCCAACCCTCTCCTTTCAGGAGAGGGAGCCCCGGTGCGCCTCCCGCCCGCATCCGGATGCCTGCCGCTGCTTGGAATCGGCCCACTCGTAGTTGTGTGAAGCCGGTAGCCCAAACAGGAGAGGGGGGCCGTCGCGGTTCATCTGCCATCGCCCTGCCTTCGAGGGGAGGGGACCCGCGATGCACTGCGTCCCCCGGCGATCGGTACGGCGGACTGAACCGATCGGCCGGAAACCGCCTCAGACCAAGCCGAGCTTCTGCGCCAGGCCGATGCGCTGGAGCTTGCCCGTGGCGCCCTTGGGGATCTCGTCGAGGATGAGGATCTTGGCCGGCACCTTGAAGGCGGCCAGCCGCTCCAGGGCGAAGCTGCGCAGGTCCTTCTCCACCAGGGTCTGGCCCTCGCGCAGGACGATGGCCGCCGCGACGTCTTCGCCGAGCTTGTCGTGGGGCATGGCGAAGGTGACGCATTGCGACACCGCCGGGTGGTCCATGAGGATCTCGTCGACCTCGCGCGGCGAGATCTTTTCGCCGCCGCGGTTGATGATCTCCTTGAGGCGGCCGGTGAGCGACAGGTAGCCCTCCGGGGAGAGCGAGCCCTGGTCGCCCGTGCGGAACCAGCCCTGCTTGGTGAAGGCCTCGGCGTTGGCCTTGTCGTTGTTCTCGTAGCCCGCCATCACGTTGTCGCCGCGGATGACGATCTCGCCGATCTCGCCCATGGGGAGCGGCTCGCCCTCGTCGTCGACGATGGCGATCTCGGGGCCGGCGGCGAGGCCGACCGAGCCGGCGTAGTGGGGTTTCGGGGGCAGGGGGTTCGAGGCCATCTGGTGGGCGGCCTCGGTCATGCCGTAGGCCTCGATCAGGGGCGCGCCGAACACGTCCTCGATCTCCTTCATCACCTGCGGCGGCATGGAGGACGAGGACGAGCGGATGAACCGCAGGGGATTGGCCTCGATGACCTCCTTGTTGCGGTTGGCCCGGCCGAGGATGGCCTGGTGCATGGTCGGCACCGCCGTGTACCAGGTCGGGCGGACCTCACCCATCCAGCCGAAGAACTTCAGGGCGTTGAAGCCCGGCGTGCACGACACCTGACCGCCGGCCGACAGCGGCGCCAGGATGCCGGCGATGAGGCCGTGGATGTGGAACAGCGGCATGATGTTGAGGCCGCGATCCCCCGCCGTGAACGCCACCGCCTGCCGGATGTTGCGGGCCGAGGCGCAGACGTTCGACTGCTTCAGGGGCACGATCTTGGGGCGCGAGGTCGTGCCCGAGGTGTGGAGCACGAGGGCGATGTCGTCGGGCTCCGCCGGGCCGCCGTTGGCGGCGGGCGCGGCCGCCTCGCCCGGGAACGCCAGGGTGAAGGAGCCGGCGCCCTCCCCGGGGGTCGGCCGCAGGCGCACCACCGGCACGCCGAGCTTTTCCGCCACGGCCACGGCCGGGGTCTCGGAGCCTTCGGCGACGATGAGCAGCCGGGCGTTGAGGTCGTTCAGGTAGAACGTGAACTCGTCGGCCTTGTAGCTCGGGTTGAGGGGGGCCGAGGTGGCGCCCGCCGCCACGGCGATGAAGGCGGCGGCCATCTCGGGGCCGTTGTCGAGGACGATGCCGACGCGGTCGCCCCGGCCGATGCCCTGCCGGTTGAGGTCCGCGATGGTCCGCTCCGTGAGCGCCCGCAACCGTCCGAAGGTCAGGGGCACGCCGCCGGGGCTCGACAGGGCGGTGGCCTCGTCGGCGCCGGCCCGGATCAGGCCGTGGAGGGTGGTGGCGTTCTCGGCCATGGAAGGTGTCCTTGAAAAATCTCGAAAAATTCAGGCGGCCGTGATGGAGAGGCGTCCCTGTGCCCGGTCCAGGCTCTGGGACAGGAGGCGCATCAGGGCGTAGACGGTGCCGATATGCGGGGTCGGGGTGTCGGTGAGGCGCCCGAGCTCGATGATCGAGCCGACGAGGGCTTCGAGCTCGATGGGCCGGCCGGCCTCGACGTCCTGCAGCATCGAGGTCTTGTGGGCGCCGACCTTCTCGGCCCCGGCGATGCGCTTCTCGATGCCGAGCTTGAACGTGACCCCGAGCTTGCCCGCGATCTCCTGGGCCTCGCGCATCATGTCGGCGGCGAGCGCCCGGGTCTCGGGGAACTGGCAGATGTCCACGAGGGTGGCGTGGCTGAGGGCCGAGATCGGGTTGAAGCTGAGGTTGCCCCACAGCTTGAGCCAGATCTCCGCCCGGATGTCCGAGGTCACGGGCGCGCGGAACCCCGCCTTGATCAGGCGCTGGGCGAGGGACTGGACGCGCGGGCTCATGGTGCCGTCGAGTTCGCCCAGGCCGAAGCGGTGGCCCTCCACCACCTGCACCACGCCGGGCTCCGTGAGCACGGCGGCCGGATACACCACGGAGCCGATGACGTGCTTCGGGTCGAGGTGTTTTGCGATGAGCCCGCCCGGATCGGCGGTCTCCAGGTGGGTGCCGGTCAGGTCGCCGCCGTGGCCACCCGAGAAATACCACCACGGAATGCCGTTCTGCATGGTCACCACCATGGTGTCGGGTCCGATGAGGTGGTGCAGGTCGGCCGCGATGGGCCCGACCTGGTGGGCCTTCACGGTGAGCAGCACGATGTCGTGCACGCCGGCCTCTTCCATGGACTTGGTGGCGCGCAGATTCTTCACGTGGATCTCGGAGCCGTCCTCCTCGATCAGGCGCATGCCGTTGGTGCGGATGGCGTCGAGGTTGGCGCCGCGCGCGATGAAGGTGACGGCCTCGCCCGCATTGGCGAGGCGTACGCCCAAAAATCCGCCGATGGCGCCGGCGCCGACGATGGCGATGCTCATGTGGCTGTCCTCTGATGTCTGTGCGTCAGGCCCGTCACGCGAACGCGTTCGACAGGATTCCGATGCCGTCGATGTCCACCTCGACGGTGGCCCCCTTCGGAATCGGGCCGGCTCCGTTGGAGGTGCCGCAGGCGATGAGGTCGCCGGGCTCCAGGGTCATGCCCTGCGAGACCAGGGCGACGATCTCGTGCGGCTTGAAGATCATGTCGGCCAGGGGATAGCGCTGGCGCTCGCGTCCGTTGACCCGCACGGCGACGGAGAGGGCGTCCGGGTCGAGGCCGGTGGCGATGACCGGGCCGAACGGGCCGAATCCGTCGAAGCCCTTCGACCGGGTCCATTGCACGAAGCTCGGATCGGCCTTCAGCACTTCCAGCGCCGTGACGTCGTTCACGCAGGTGTAGCCGAAGATGTGCCCGGCCGCCGCCTCGGGCGTGAGGTCGCGGCCGCGCCGGCCGATGACGATGCCGAGCTCGCCCTCGAACAGGATGCGGCCGAGGCCGTCCGGGATCGTCACGGTCTCGCCGCCCGCCCGGTAGGTGTTGGGCGGCTTGACGAAGAACAGCGGGGCCTGCGGCCGGTCGAGGCCCTGCTTCTCGGCCGCCGCGTGAAAATTGTTCCACAGGGCGATGAGCTTGCCCGGCCGGCACGGGATGTCGAGGGTGACCGCCGCGAGCGGCAGGGTCTCGCCCGTGGGCGTCGGATCGGCGAAGAGGTCGCCGTCGTGGACGGCGATGCCGTCCCCGTCGAGGCGGCCGAAGCCGCCCCGGCCGTCGTGCGTGTAGCGCAGCCAGCGGGCCATGGTCTCAGGCGTTCCGGGCGATGTACCGGGCCCGCCAGGGCTTCAGCACGGCGATGGCCAGGATCGAGGCGAGGATGTTGGCACCGGCGGCGACGAGGAACACCCCGTCCCAGCTCGCCGAACTCTGCTGCAGGTAGTTGGCCGCGGGGACCAGCAGGGCCGCCGTGCCCTTGGCCGTGTAGAGCAGGCCCGCATTGGTGGCGGCGAACTTGGTGCCGAAGGTATCGGTGCAGGTCGAGGGGAACAGCGAGTAGATCTCACCCCAGGCGAAGAACACGAAGCCCGAGAGCAGCACGAACCACAGGGGATCGTGACCCCAGAGGTAGAGCATGTAGATGCCAAAGCCTTCCATGGCGAAGGCGATGAACATGGTGTTCTCGCGGCCGATCTTGTCCGAGACCCAGCCGAAGAACGGGCGGGTCAGGCCGTTGAGGACGCGGTCGATGGTGGCCGCGAAGGTGATCGCCACCATGGTGAGGCCCATGATCGTGACCGGGACCTTGTCGACGCCGATATCGGCGGCGATGGGCTTGAGGTTGGCGGTGATCATCAGACCGCCGGCGCCGACGATGACGAACATGAAGTACATCAGCCAGAAGATCGGCTGGCGCGCGACCTCGCCGGGGGTGAAGTTGCGCCGGGTCTGGGCGACGCTGGCATTGCCCGCGGCCTCGGCGACCTGCCCCTTCTTCGGGGAGACCAGGAACACCGACAGCACCATGACGATGATGCCCTGGCCGATGCCGAAGTTGAAGAACGCGGCCTGGAAGCCGTTCTCGGCGATCATCCACTGGATCGGGGCGACGGTCAGCGCCGAGCCGGCGCCGAAGCCCGCCGCGGTGATGCCGGCGGCGAGGCCGCGCTTGTCCGGGAACCACTTGAGGGCCGAGCCGACGCAGGTGCCGTAGACGGCGCCCGCACCGATGCCGGCCACCACCTGGCCGAGGTAGAACATGTTCAGGGTCTCGGCGTAGGAGTTGATGACCCAGCCGATGCCGCAGAGCAGGCCGCCGAACAGGACGACGACGCGGGGGCCGTACTTGTCGACGAACCAGCCCTCGACGGGGACGAGCCAGGTCTCGAACAGGACGAACAGGGTGAAGGCCCACTGGATGGCGGCGCGGTCGAAGCCGAACTTCTTCTGGATGTCGGGGACGAAGAACGTCCAGCCGTACTGAAGGTTGGCGATCATCACCATGCAGATGACGCCGATGACGAGCTGGCCCCAGCGGCCGAACGGAGGCGCGGCGACCGTGGCCGGGGCGGCGTCGATGGTCCCACCGGGGACGGGCGCAGCAGTGCGCGCGGTCATGGCGTTGTCCTTGAGTCAACTTTTGGTAATGCCCGCCGGTTCTAGCCGCAATTATTTTGAATTCAAGCAGCTTTGCCGTGGCCTTGGCCTGCTCTCATCTGCGAAAAATTTGGGACATAGGCAGAAAAAATTTTAAACGCCGGTCCCTGTTCATGCCCCTCCGCCCGCTCTTCTTGCAACGCAGCAAGATGATCGTGCGGCGCAGCAAAGGGCTGGGTAGCCGGACCGCGCGGCGGAACATTCCCCCGCTCCGCCCCGTTTCGCTCGGCCAATGGCGGGGGTCGCCGCACGCGACCGCGCGCCCAATTTCGGAGCGTTCCATGAGCAGCACGACGGACAAGATCAAGGGTCTGGCCAACGAGGCCGTCGGCAACATCAAGCAGGGCGTCGGGTCCGTCACGGGCAACGAGAAGCTCCAGGCCGAGGGCAAGGCCCAGGAACTGAAGGGCGAGGCCCAGAAGACCGTCGGCGACGCCAAGGACGGCATCAAGAACGCGGCCCAGGGCGCGGCCGATGCCGTGAAGAAGATTTGACCTCACGCCCTCGGGGCGGCCGGGAAGGGCCGCACGGAGTTCGGGGCGACGGAAGATCCGGTCCGTCGCCGGAGGGAGAACGAGCGAGGTTTCAGGATGAACAGGGATCAGTTCGAGGGTGGCCTGCGCACCCTGCGCGGCCGGGGCCGCACCGCCTTGGGCGCCGTCACCGGCCGTCCGCGCCAGCAGATCGACGGGGCCGTGGATCAGGTCGCCGGGACGCTCCAGCACGGCTACGGCCGCGCCCGCGAGACGGCGGACGACCTTCACCGCGACGGGACCGAATTCGTCGACGGGGCCCGCACCCGGGGCCGGGCCATCGCGGGCGACGTCCGGGACCGCGCCGAGGACCTGCGCCGGCGCGGGCGCGGCTATCGCGACGAGGCCGTCCGGCGCGGCCGGGACGTGGCGGCGCGGGCCGATGACAACCGGGGCACGACGCTCCTGGTCGTCGCCGCGGCCGCCTTCGCCACCGGCTGGCTCATGCGCCGGACGCGCTGAGTCGGTCTCCGGGCGCCCGCTCGATCGCCCCGGCGAGCCCTCACAAGCCGGCTTCGTCAATCGGAGCGGGGCTCGCCGCCTTGAGCGGGGCTTGCCGACCGGAGCGGGGCTTGCCGACCGCAGCGAGGCTTGCCGACGGGGCGGGTCTCACCGATAGGAGAGGTGCTGCCGGCCGGCGGGTCGCGGGGTCGGAGGCGGTTTTCGAGGAAATCCGCCCGGTCGAGCCCGGCCCCGTTGGAGACAGGCCAGATGCCCATCCGTCGATGGTCCGACCTCACCACCGATGACCTCCGGGACCGGGACATGCGCCGGGCCGTCGCCGTGCTGCCCGTGGCGGCCATCGAGCAGCACGGCCCGCACCTGCCCCTCTCCACGGATGTCGACATCGCCGAAGGCTACCTCGCCCGGCTCATGGCCTTGTGGGACGACGATGTTTTGCCGGCCGACGATCTCGACGTCCTCGTCCTGCCGGTGCAGGGGGTCGGCAAATCCGACGAGCACGACGCCTTCCCCGGGACCCTGAGCCTCACCGCCGCGACGGCGCTGGCCGCCTGGGGCGAGATCGGCGCCGGACTCCACCGGGCCGGCTGCCGCAAGCTCGTCCTCGTCACCTCGCATGGCGGCAACAGCGGCCTCATCGACCTCGTGGCGGCGGACCTGCGCGCGCGCTTCGGCATGGTCGCGGTCACCACCGCCTGGAACCGCTTCGGCTATCCCGAGGGCCTGTTTCCCGAGGCCGAGATCCGGCACGGCATCCACGGCGGCGGCATCGAGACCGCCCTGATGCTGGCGCTCCGCCCCGAGCAGGTGCGGACCGACCGGATCGCCGACTTCACCCCCCGGACCCTGGCGATGGAGCGCGACTTCACGCACCTGCGCGCCGGGCGCCCCGCCGCCTTCGCCTGGAAGGCCGGCGACCTCAACCCGGCGGGGGCCATCGGCGACGCCCGCCTCGGGACGGCCGAGGCGGGACACGCCGCCCTCGACCACGGCGCCCGCGCCTTTCGCGATCTCCTGCGCGACGTCGATCGGTTTTCCCTGTCGCCCTGACGCCGTCGAGGCCTCAGTCCTCGGGGTCCTCGGTGGCGGGGATGCGGGCCGGCCAGGTCACGATGCGGTCCAGGAGTTCGTCGGCGGTGAACTCCTCCTCGTTGCCCGAGACCCGGCCCCGGATGGAGATGCCGGCCTCGTGGACGCTCGCGGCCCGGCCGCTCACGAGGGGATGCCAGTCGGGCAGGTCCTGGCCGTCGCGGACGAGGCGGTAGCCGCAGGTCGGCGGCAGCCACGGGATCGTGCGCACGGCCTCCGGCGTCAGGCGCACGCAGTCGGGCACCCGCTTCTGGCGGCGCGGATAGTCGCGGCAATGGCAGCCGTGCCCGTCCAGCAGGGTGCAGCCCACATCCGTGTGGTAGACCTCGCCGGTGTCCTCGTCTTCGAGCTTGAGGAGGCAGCAGCGGCCGCAGCCGTCGCACAGGCTCTCCCACTCGGACGGCGACATCGCCTCCAGGGTCTTGGTGCGCCAGAACGGTTCGGTGGTGGCCGGCGGCCCGGACGGGCGTGCGGCCGTGCGATCCCGCATTCGGGAACCCCGGTCTAAGGTATGGAGCGACGGGACGGGCGAACCTTCCCCTTGCCGCAAGGCGCGCCGATGGGCAAGCGCCACCGGCGCGCCCCATTCCGGCGTCAAGGTTAATATGATCTTAATCCGCCGCGCGGGGCGCCGGGCGCGTTGCCCGTGGTATCCGACCCTGTCGCGAACCGACGCGGAGCTTGATACAGTGAACGCCGCGGCGCGGGCCGGGTCGGGTCGCCCTCCAGGGACATGAAGAACAGATCGTGCGCCTGCCCAACGCCACTTCCCTGACGACCCGGATCAAGCGCGCGGCCCTGGCCTTCGACGCCTGGGTGAACGCGGGCCTCTACGACAGCGGTCGCTCCGCCGGGGAGACCTACGAGCGCTTCCAGGAGCGCATGAACGTGTTTTCCGTGCGCGGCTGGAAGCGCGGCGCCCTCGACCTGACCAGCGAGGCGGTGACCCTCGGCACCGGCGGCGCCATCGTGATGCTGATGCTCGCCCAGCCCGCCTTCAACCAGACCAGCGACAATTGGCTGAAGGCCCAGGATCTGGCCGTCACCTTCCTCGACCGCTACGGCAACGAGGTCGGCCGGCGCGGGATCAAGCACGACGATTCGCTCAAGCTCGACGACTTTCCCGACATCATGATCAAGGCCCTGGTCTCGACGGAGGACCGGCGCTTCTACGAGCATTGGGGCATCGACCCCATCGGCACCCTGCGCGCCCTGGTCTCGAACTCGCGCGGCGGCGGCAACACCCAGGGCGGCTCGTCAATCACGCAGCAGCTCGCCAAGAACCTGTTCCTCACCAACGAGCGCTCCCTCGAGCGCAAGGTCAACGAGGCGTTCCTGGCCCTGTGGCTGGAGAGCCACCTCACCAAGAACGAGATCCTGAAGCTCTACCTCGACCGGGCCTATATGGGCGGCGGCACCTTCGGCGCGGTGGCGGCGGCCGACTATTATTTCGGCAAGCCGCTCAAGGACATCTCCCTCGCCGAGGCCGCCATGCTCGCCGGCCTGTTCAAGGCGCCGACGAAGTACGCGCCCCACGTCAACCTGCCGGCGGCCCGCTCCCGCGCCGTCGACGTCCTGCACAACATGGTCGAGGCCGGCTTCGTCACGGAAGGCCAGATCCAGACGGCCCTGCGCAATCCCGCGACGCCGGTGACCCGCACCCGCGACATCACGGCGGATTACTACCTCGACTGGGCGTTCGGCGAGATCAAGGGCATGGCCGATGCGGGCCGCTTCCGCAGCGACCGCGTGCTCACGGTCAAGACGCCCCTCGACCTCACCATCCAGAAGCGCGCCGACGAGGTGATCCAGAACACCCTGCGCCGCTACGGCGACCAGTACGAGGTCGACGAGGCCGCCATGGTGATCCTCGATCCCGACGGCGCCCTGCGGGCCATGGTGGGCGGCGCCGATTACGGCGAGAGCCAGTTCAACCGCGCCACCGACGCCCTGCGCCAGCCCGGTTCCTCGTTCAAGCCCTACGTCTACGCCGCCGGCCTCACCTCCGGCCTGTACCGGCCCGACACCCGCGTGGTCGACCGCCCGGTCTGCATCGGCAACTGGTGCCCGCAGAATTACGGCCGCTCGTTCTCGGGCGCGACGACCCTCACGGTGGCGGTGGCCAAATCCATCAACACGATCCCGATCCAGATCTCCATCGCGCTGGGCAAGGCCATGGGCATCTCCCACGAGGCCCGCGCGGCCAAGGCCGGGCGCGACAAGATCGTCGACACGGCCCACCGCATGGGCATCACCACGCCGCTCGCCGACACGCCGTCGCTGCCCATCGGCTCGGCCGAGGTCAACGTCATCGACCAGGCCGCCGCCTACGCGGTGTTCGCCAATGGCGGGCGCAAGGCCAAGCCCTACGCCGCCATGGAGGTGAAGAACTCGTCCGGCGAGGTGATCTACCGCCACGCCGACGAGCGGGTCGAGCAGGTGCTCTCGACCCAGGTGGTCGCCGACATGAACTACATGCTGACCAAGGTGGTGGAGGAGGGCACCGGCAAACGCGCCCAGCTCGAGGGCATCAAGGTCGCGGGCAAGTCCGGCACCACGAACGCCTACCGCGACGCCTGGTTCGTCGCCTACACCGGCAACTACGTCGGCTCCGTCTGGTTCGGCAACGACGACCACACCTCCACCAACAAGATGACGGGCGGCTCGCTCCCGGCCATGGCCTGGCACGACGTGATGGAGACCGCCCACCAGGGCATCGAGCTCAAGGCCATGCCGGGCCTGAAGGAGGTCGGCCGCGCCGTGGCCCAGACCCCGGCCGCCGCCCCGGTCAACCCGGCGGCGAGCGCCGCCGGAAAGCTGTCGCGGCGCTCCTTCGAGGTGATCGGCGGCGTCAACGGCCTGTTCCGCACCGTTGAGGCCAGCGGCACGGCCCCGCGCCCGGCCGGCGACGTGGCCGACGGGACCGGCACCGCCGGCCGCATCGCCACCCCGTGAGCGAAGGCGTTGGACGTATGAGAGCCGCCGACAGGGCCGCACCCGCGGAAACGCGGGGAGAGACCGGTGCGGGTGCGCGGACCGCCGCCGCGCGGATCGCCGGCGCCGCGCGCGAGGCCGTGCGCCGGGCCTCCACCGTCAGCCTCGTCCTCTACGCCCTGGCGCTCGGGGCGGGGATCGGGCTGGCCACCGCCGACTACGCCACGCGGGGCGGATACCCGTTCGGCGGCGTCGCCGTCGGGGCCTGGACGGCGTGGCCGCGCACCGGCTCCGTCGGGGCCGACCCCTACGCGCGGGCGGTGAACGCCCGCCGCGGCGAGATCCCCCTTGCCATCGGCGAGGGCATGCTGCTCACCGCCGCCCAGGACGACGAGGGCCAGGCCCTCGACGCCACCTGCACCTACACCATCGCGGGCATCACCCCGCCGGCCCGGGCCTGGACGGTGACGGTGGCCGGGCGCGGCCCGCGCGATCCCGAGCGCACCATCGTGCGCGAGGGCTACACCTCGACGGAGACCCTGCGCGAGCGCGACGGCCGCTTCGTCATCACCCTCTCGCCCGAGGTCCAGGCCGGCAACTGGCTGCCGATGCCGCGGGCGAGCGGCCCCGTGCGCCTGGCGCTGCGCCTCTACGACACCCCCGTGGCCGCGAGCGCCGGCACCCTCGACCGCGCCGCCCTGCCGGCCGTCACCCGCACGGGATGCGCCGCATGACGCCCCGGGGCCGCTTCCTCCTTGCCACCCTGGCGGGCCTCGTCCTGGCGGGCCTCGTCCATATCGGCGTGGTCCTCCTGATCCCGCGCCTGTCGGAGACCGACGCCCTGTCGCGCGCCCGCACGGGCGAGGGCCTCGATCACGCCATGCCGGTCTACACCCTGGTCACCGGCGACGGCCCGGCGCCGCCCGAAGCCTGGCTGCCCATCCCCGATCCGGCGGTGGCGGTGGGCATCTGCGCCTACGACCTCGCCGACGGTCCCATGCGGGTCTCGGCCCGCACCGGCCCGCTGATGCTGTCCCTGGCGGTGCACGGCCGGCGCGGGGCCTTCTACGCCGTCACCGACCAGGCCGCCGTGCGCGGCGCCCTCGACCTCGTGGTGCTGACCCGCGCCCAGTACGACGAGGCCCTCGCCAACGCCGACGAGAACGACGTCAGCCGCGACGTCCGCATCGTCGCCCCCGACCTCAGGGGCTACGTGGTGGTCCGGGTGATCGCCGCCCTGCCGAGCCAGCGGCCCGCCGCCAACACGGCGGTCCAGGCCGTGTCCTGCACCGTGGACCTGCCGGCCGAGGACAAGGCGGGCGGCTGAGCGGGATCGACCGGGTCCGGGCGCCGCGCGCCTTCGGAGATTCAATTCTTGGCGACGATGGGACGGATCGGGAGGGCCGCGTCCATCGCGGCCTCCGCCGCGAAGCCGCAGCGGCCCTCCGCTTCGGGCGGGACCAGGGCCGTGAGGATCGGCCGGCGCTCCGCCAGGGCCCGCAGGACGCGCTCGACGAGGGCCGCCTCCGGCGAGGGGACGGCGACGAGGAGGTGGTCGAGGGCGTAGCGGTAGCGCGCGAGGCGCCGATCCGTCTCGAACCCGACCCAGGCGACGAGGCAGCGGTTCTCGGTCACCCGCATGGCGGCGTGGCGCGCATCGCGGTCGTCGACGGTCCGGGCGAAGGACAGGCTGCGCAGGCGCAGGGCATCCGCCTGGAACACCCGCGCGGCGGTGGCGGCGAGGACCGGCAGCAGGCGCGCATCCGCGCCGATATCCTCCGACAGGCGGTGATAGCGCGACACGGGCGAGCGGAACGGGCCGTCCATGAGGGCGGAGAAGTAGGCCTCCGGCGCGTCGGGGCGCCAGGCGGCCGGCAGCACGCGGCTGCGGGTGAGGTTGGCGAGGATGTCCGTGAAGGCGTCGCGTCCGCCCGCGGGCATGAGGAAGCGCCAGGCCCGGTCGCGCAGGGTGGCTTCGTCGTCCGTGAAGGGAAAGGCCGAGGCCGGCTCGCCGCGCTCGCGCGCCGCCAGGGTGCCGGTGGTCTCGATCAGGCCGTTCCAGGCCCCCGGCTTCGGGCGGCCGAAATCGCCCTGCTGCGCGCAGCCGGCGGTGAGCACCAGGAGCGCGGCCAGGACCGCGGCCGTCGGGAAGGTCGTGCGGGCGGTGGCGGCCGGTCGCGGCATCGTCGTGTCCGGTCGTCGGGAGGGGATCGCGGTGGCGGGATCAGGAGCGCCGCAGCAGGCGGGGGGCGCGCTTGTCCGGCTCGGCCGGTGTCTCCGGTTCCGCCATGCGCTCGTAGCGGATGCCGGTGAACAGCAGGATCGCCCCGCGCGGGTCCGGCGCCGCGTCGTCGGCGCGGCGGAAGCGGCGGCGGCCCGCCGCCGGGAAGGTCACGACGGTGGCCGTCGGACGCGTGGGACCTCCCGTATCTGGTGACCTGTCGAGGTTCATCGGCTGCGATCCCGTCCCATTGTGTGCGTCCCGGACCCGCTCACCCACGTGACCCGGCGCCGTCTCCCCCGCGGGGACCGGTCCCCTCGGGGGCCGTCCGGTGGCGGTGATGTCGGCGAGATCATCACGGGGTGGTTAACGGATTGTTGCCAACGGACGATGCGGGGCGCGCCCGGGCCCCTCGGGGCGGCCCTCCACCGAGGGGGGCCGCCCGGCGTTGCGAATGTGTCACGCCGGCCGGGAAATCTCTGGCGCGGGGATTGCATGAAATCCCTCGCCCATGGCGGGCAATCCCTCCCTTGAACTCGGCCCCGCTCGCTCGCGCGAGCGGGGTTTTTTGTGGGCGCCACCGGGAGGGGGCCGGCGTGCGGCCCGAAGGTCGCGGGAACAAGCGTGGGCTTTCGCGCGCTTGCTAACCGCCGGGGCTGCCCGATATGCCCCATCCCATCTTCCCAGAACGAAGGACACCGCAGGATGCGCGTGATGACGTCACGACCCTTGAGCCTCTCGACGGCCCTGAAGATCGCGCCCTTCGCTCTTCTGATGCTGGCGGCCGGTCCGGCCCAGGCCCAGCGCGAGGACCAGGGCCTGCAGCTCGGCTGCGCCAACGACTATTTCCGCCTCTGCGCCGGCGTCGATCCCAACAGCAAGGATGCCGAGACCTGCATGGATCGCAACCGGCCCCGCCTGTCGCCCGAGTGCAAGGCCGCCATCGGCGATTACGACAAGCGCACCGGCGGCAAGAAGTAGCGTCCGGGGCGGCTCTCGACCGATTTTCGAAGATGGAGGCTTGAGAGCCATGGCCCTGACCGTCGCCGTCCAGATGGATTCCATCCGGGCGATCCGCATCGCCGGTGACACCACCTTCGCCCTGCTGCTCGAAGCGCAGGCGCGGGGGCACCGGCTCCTGCACTACACCCCCGACCGGCTGTCCCTGCAGAACGGCCGGGTGACGGCGCGGGTGGAGGCCCTGACGGTGCAGGACGTCGAGGGTGCGCACGCCACCCTCGGCGCGCCCGAGCGCCTGGACCTGTCGCAGGCGGACGTGGTGCTCATGCGCCAGGACCCGCCCTTCGACATGGCTTACATCACCGCCACTCACATGCTGGAGCGGCTGCCGGCCTCGACCCTGGTGGTGAACAACCCGGCCGAGGTCCGCAACGCGCCCGAAAAGCTGTTCGTCCTCGACTTCCCCACCCTGATGCCGCCGACCCTCATCACCCGCGACAAGGCGGAGATCGAGGCGTTCCGGGCCGAGCACGGCGCCATCGTGATGAAGCCGCTCCACGGCCACGGCGGCGCGGCGGTGTTCCGGGTGCTGCCGGAGGACGCGAATTTCGGCTCGATGTTCGACCTGTTCTCGGTGACGTTCCGCGAGCAGTGGGTGGTGCAGCGCTTCCTTCCCCGCATCACCGAGGGCGACAAGCGCATCATCCTCGTCGACGGCGAGCCCCTGGGCGCCATCAACCGGGTGCCGGCCCTGAACGACATCCGCTCGAACATGGTGCGGGGCGGCGCCGCCGCGGCGTCCGATCTCACGCCGCGCGAACGGGAGATCTGCGCCACCATCGGCCCGGAGCTGCGGCGGCGCGGCCTGATCCTCGTCGGCATCGACGTCATCGACGGCAACCTCACCGAGATCAACGTGACCTCGCCCACGGGCATCCGGGCCATCAAGCGCCTGGGCGGTCCCGACCTCGCGGTATCCGTGTGGGATGCCATCGAGGCCCGGGTCAGCACGGTGCTTTCCGCCTGAACCTCACCGCTCGGCGCGGGGCGTCGCGTTGAGTTCGGCCCAGTCGAACTCCTCCTCCAGGACGTAGTAGGCGTCGTCGCCGATCTCGCCGGAGCGGCGCAGGGCCAGCACCCGGTCGCGGGCGGCCTCGATGGTGCCGCGCCGGGCGGCGTCGGCGGGAAGGGTCTCGGAGGCGAACCCGTCCGCTTGCCGGTCGGCCTGATCGAGGGCCGCGCGGAATTCCTCCCGCAGGGCGTCGACATGGGCGCCGGTCTCGCCCTCGAGGCTGTGGAGCGCCGCGCCGTAGGCCTGCGTGCGGCCGTACCCGATCTCGCGGCCGACGGGATCGTCGTCCTTGAGGCCGAGGCGGCCGAGCAGCGGGCGCAGGGTCAGGCCCTGGACCGTGAGGGTGCCGATGATGACGCAGAAGGCCGTGAGCACGATGAGGTCGCGGTAGGGAAACCCCGGATCGCCCTCGGGCAGGGCGAGCGCCGTCGCGATGGTGACGATGCCGCGCATGCCGGCCCAGGCCACCGCCGTCGCGGCACCCGGACCGCTGTCGTCGCTGGTTTCGCCCTCGGCGCCCAACCGTGAAAAATGGTTGGCCGACAGCACCCAGACGATGCGGACCACCACCACGGTGAGGAACACCGCCGCGCCCACCAGGGCGTAGGAGATCTGCTGCTCCCGGGTCAGCCGTTCCAGGATCGGGCCGATCTGCAGGCCGATGAGCACGAAGGCGAGCACGTTGAGGACGAACACCGCCGTGTCCCACACGGCGTAGGAGACGATGCGGGTGCGCGGCGGCGTGCGCCCGGCCGTGAGCCGCGCGGCCGTGATGGCGAAGGTGACCACGGTCAGCACCCCCGACAGGTGGACGTGCTCGGCCCCGATCCAGATGCCGAAGGCGGCGACGAACTGCAGGACGATGACGCTCGGCGCGTCGGTGACCGGCCGCATGGCCCGGGTGTAGGCGAAGGCCAGGATCGGGCCGACGACGACGCTGCCGAGGATGCCGATGAGGAAGGCCGGGCCGATCTCGGCGAGGGAGAAGGTGCCGGTGACGGCGGCCGTGACGCCGAGGCGGTAGATCAGCAGGGAGCCGGCGTCGTTGAGCAGGCTTTCGCCGCGCAGGATCGTGGTGAGGCGGTGCGGCAGTTCGACGTGGCGCAGCACCGACAGCGCCGCCACGGCGTCGGGCGGGGCGACGATGGCGCCGAGCACGATGGCGGCCGCGATGGGCATGTCGGGAACGAGGAGCTTCGCCACGAACGCCACGGCCAGGGTCGAGGCCACCACGGCGCCGAGCGCCAGGCCGGCGATGGGGCGCCAGTGAGTGCGCAGGTCCCGGAGGGAGGTGGCGTAGCCGGCATCCAGCAGGACGGGGGCGAGGAACAGGGCGAGCGCCAGTTCCGGGTCGAGGACGAGGTTGGGCACCGCCGGGATGAAGGCCAGGGCGATGCCGCCGAGGGCGAGGAACACCGGATACGGTGCCCCCACGCGCCGGGCGAGGGCGGCCAACAGGACGGCGCCGAACAGGACGCCGACGATCCACTGAAAAATCATCATGTGGAAGGGGAGATAGGGCCGGCGCGCCCGAAACGCAGATCTCCCCCGCCGGTTAGTCCCGCCGGTCAGCCCCGCGTCGTCGAGACCGACAGGTCCGGCTTGTGGTTCAGGGTCTGGAACACCACGCAGTAGCGCTCCGTCAGCTTCAGGAGCTGGTCGAGCTTGTCCTGGGGCGCGTCGGTGTCGAGGGCGAAGGCGAGGCGGATCGCCCGGAAGCCCACGGGCGCTCCCTTGTCGACGCCGAGCGTGCCCCGGAAGTCGAGGTCGCCCTCGGCGCTGACGGTGCCGGCGCGGAGCTCGATCTCCAGGGCGGTCGCCACCGCCTTCAGGGTGACGCCGGCGCAGGCGACGAGGGCCTCCAGCAGCATGTCGCCGGAGCAGAGCTCGGCACCGGACCCGCCCGTGGCCGGGTGCAGGCCCGCGACCGCCAGGGCCCGGCCGGTCTCGACCTTGCAGGCGATGGACGTGTCGTCGAGGCTGCCCCGGGCGCGCAGGGTCACCAGCGCGGAGTCGGGGGTCGCACGATACTGATCCTTCAGCGGAGCCTGGAGCGAGCGCAGGGCCTGCGAGTCCATGGGCGTTTCCTCGTGTGTTTTATGGGGGTTGGTCCCGAACCTAACGCCTTCGTGCGATGGCGGCCAGATCGGGGGAACGCGGGACTCCGCGGCTCCGCACGCGGCGATCGGCACGGTTTGGCCGTGCATTCGGCCGAAGGGGGCCGGTTTCCGGCCCGGAACCGCCCCGCGCCCCGGTGCCGGGCGATCCCGCGCCCCGCGCCCGGCCTCCGCGAGGCCCCTGGCGCCGATCCGCCAACATGCTAACGGGGTTGACTATGTTCGACGCCGTTGCCGCCCTCGCCGATGTCCTCGAGAAACTCGACCGCGACGCCCGGGAGGCGACGCGCCTGCGGGCCGTCCTCGTGCCGGAGCTGCGGCGGGTGATGGAGCTCGGCCGGGCCGATGCCGAGGCCCGGCTCATCGCGGAGCGCGACGGCCTCGCCTGCGCCCAGCGCCTGAGCAACCTCACGGACGCGGTGATCCGCACCATCCACGACGCCGTGGTCTGGCGGCTCTATCCCAACGACAATCCGTCCACGGGCGAGCAGCTCGCCGTGGTCGCCACCGGCGGCTACGGCCGGGGCACCATGGCGCCGGGCTCCGACATCGATCTCCTGTTCCTGCTGCCCTACAAGCAGACGGCCTGGTCCGAGAGCGTCGTCGAGGCGATGCTCTACGTGCTGTGGGACCTGAAACTGAAGGTCGGCCACGCCACGCGCTCCGTGGAGGAGTGCCTGCGCGAGGGCCGCGCCGACATGACCATCCGGACCTCGCTCCTGGAGGCGCGCTACCTGTTCGGAACCCGGGCGCTCTACGAGGAACTCGTCACCCGGTTCGATACCGAGCTCGTGATGTGGACGGCGCCCGAATTCGTCGAGGCCAAGCTGCGCGAACGCGACGCGCGCGTCACCAAGGCCGGCGCCTCGCGCTACCTCGTCGAGCCCAACGTCAAGGACGGCAAGGGGGGCCTGCGCGACCTCAACACCCTGTTCTGGATCGCGAAATACACCTACCGGGTCCGCGACCAGAGTGAGCTCGTCCCCGCCGGCCTGTTCACGCCCGAGGAGTACCGGGTGTTCGAGCGCTGCGAGGAACTGCTGTGGCGGGTGCGCTGCCACATGCACTTCATCACCGGCCGCTCCGAGGAGCGCCTGTCGTTCGGATTGCAGCCGAAGGTGGCCGAGCGCTTCGGCTACGAGCCGCGCGGCGGCCTGTCGGGCGTCGAGCGCTTCATGAAGGCCTACTTCCTCATCGCCAAGGATGTCGGCGACCTCACCGCCATCGTGTGCGCGGCCCTCGAGGCCCGCCACGCCAAGCGCACCCCGGTCCTCGACCGCTGGATCGGCCGCTTTCGCGATCGCTTCCGCGCCACCGCCATCGAGGCGGAGGATTTCGTCGACGACCACGGCCGGATCAACCTGCGCGACGGCGACGTCTTCGTGAAGGACCCGGTGAACCTGATCCGGCTGTTCTGGCTCGCCGACCGTCACAACCTGCCGATCCACCCGGACGCGACGCGGGTGGCCAACCGCTCCCTGCGCCTCATCGGCCATTCGCTCCGGTCCGACGAGGAGGCCAACCGGCTGTTCCTCGACATCCTGACCTCGAAGAACTCGCCCGAGACCATCCTGCGCCTGATGAACGAGGCCGGGGTGCTCGGCCGGTTCATCCCGGATTTCGGCCGCATCGTCGCGATGATGCAGTTCAACATGTACCACCACTTCACCGTGGACGAGCACCTGCTGCGCGCCCTCGGCGTGCTGACGGCCATCGAGTCCGGGCGGACGGAGGAGGACCATCCCCTGGCGGCCCGCCTCATCGACTCGATCTCCAACCGGCGGGCCCTGTTCGTGGCCGTGCTCCTGCACGACATCGCCAAGGGCCGGCCGGAGGACCACTCCATCGCGGGGGCGGCCATCTCCGAGAAGCTCGGGCCGCGCTTCGGCCTCAAGCCCGCCGAGACCGAGACGGTGGCCTGGCTGGTGGAGCACCACCTGCTCATGTCCATGACGGCCCAGAGCCGCGACCTCTCCGACCCCAAGACCATCGAGAAGTTCGCCGGCATCGTGCAGACCCTGGAGCGCCTGAAGCTCCTGATGATCCTCACCGTCGCCGACATCCGCGCCGTGGGGCCGGGGGTGTGGACCGCCTGGAAGGGCACCCTGCTGCGCACCCTCTACGACGAGACCGAGGTGGTGCTCTCCGGCGGCCATTCCGAGATCGCCCGCACGGACCGGGTCCGGATGATCCAGATGGGCCTGCGCGAACAGCTCGCCGACTGGGAATCCGACGTCTTCGACGCCTATGCCGGGCGCCACAACCAGGCCTACTGGCTCAAGGTCGACGCCACCCGCCAGTTCAAGCATGCGGGCTTCCTCAAGACCCTCACGGCGGAGGGGCGCACCGTCGCCACCGCCGACGAGACCGACCCCGTCCGCGGCATCACCGAGCTGACGATCTACTCGCCCGACCATCCGCGGCTCCTCGCCATCGTCACCGGGGCCTGCGCGGCCCTCGGCGGCAACATCGTCGACGCGCAGATCTTCACCACCACGGACGGCTTCGCCCTCGATTCGATCCTGCTGTCGCGGGCGTTCGAGCGGGACGAGGACGAGCTGCGCCGGGCCAAGCGCATCACCACCGCCATCGAGCGCGCCCTGCGCGGGGAGATCCGCATCGCCGACCTCGTGGCCGACCGGCATCCGCCGGACAAGCGCACGCCGACCTTCCTCGTGCCCCCCGACATGTCCATCGACAACGCCCTGTCGAGCCGCGAGACGGTCATCGAGATCACCGGCCTCGACCGGCCGGGCCTGCTCTACGAACTGACGGCGGCCCTGGGGCGGCTCAGCCTCAACATCACCTCGGCCCACGTGGCGACCTTCGGCGAGCGCGCCGTGGACGTGTTCTACGTCACCGACCTCACCGGCACGCGGGTGACCCAGCCCGACCGGCAGGTGGCGATCCGCGCCGCCGTGATGGAGGTGTTCGCCAGCGACGTCGCCGCCATGCGGGCGGAGGGACTCGACGCCCTGCTCGAATCCCCCCCGCCCCGCGAGGCGTGAGCGTGCCGCGCGAAGCCTGACCGTGGCCCGTGCTTGATTTCACGGGCCCCGCGCCTGATATCAGCGCCAATCCCCGGCAACCCCGATCCGACGAAAAGTGACGATGGCGAACAGCATGGAGAACGACCCCACGGTCGAGACCGACGCGACGGCGCAGGCCGAACCGACGCAGGACGGCGCACCGGAGGCCCCGGCCCTCGCCGCCCTCGTGGCCGAGCGCGACGAGTTCAAGGACCGCGTCCTGCGGACCCTGGCCGAGATGGAGAACCTGCGCCGGCGCACGGAGCGCGAGGTCGCGGATGCCCGCACCTACGCCGTCACCAACTTCGCCCGCGACATGCTCAACGCCGCCGACAACATCCGGCGCGCCCTCGAGAGCGTGCCCGAGGCCGAGCGCACGCAAGCCACCGGCGCGTTCAAGGCGCTCCTCGACGGGATCGAGCTGACCGAGCGCGACCTCGGCAAGACCCTGGAGCGCCACGGCGTCAAGGCCATCGATCCGAAGGGCCAACGCTTCGACCCGAACCGCCACCAGGCGATGTTCGAGGTGCCCGATGCCGAGGTGCCGAGCGGCACCGTCGTGCAGGTCATGCAGTCGGGCTACGTCATCGGCGACCGCACCCTGCGCCCGGCCCTCGTCGGCGTCGCCAAGGGTGGGCCGAAGGCCGCCAATCCGGCCGACGCGGCCTGAGGGCAGCCGCTTCCGCGGAAGCGACCCGACATCGAAGGGCGGCGGGCCAAAGGGGCCCGCCGCCCTTCGGCGTTTCGGGCGCTACTTCAGCTGCACGCTGTCCACGACCTCGCGAAAGTGCGCGAGGACGCCCTCGCGGTGGTCGGCCCGCACGACGCCGACGGCGCGCAGGTACCCGTCGGGGGCGAAGCGGATGGTCTGCGAGATCACCACCGGCGTGCTCGAGGCGATGTCCGTCGCCCGCGCCACGATCTCGTGCCAGTCGACGCCCTTCTGGCGGTAGCTCTGCGAGCGCTCGACGATGAAGTCCTTCATGGTCTGGTTCGAGGCCAGGGCCGTGCGGGCGAAGGCTTCGCGCTGCTCGGGCTGGGGCGGGGGCTGGACCGCCTGGGCCAGCACCAGGATCGGCTGTTCGAGGCCGAGCATCTGGTCCTTGGGGCCCTGCGTCATCAGGACGGAATTGCCGGCCAGCACCCGCACGGGCCGGAATCCGGCCGGGGTGCCGATCCGGAACGGCAGGGCGGCGACCTGCTGATCGAGGGTGAGTTCGGGGCGGATGTGGATGCCGGTGAGCATGGCGACCATGCTCTCGTCGGTCTCGGCGTCGGGGGTGGTCTGGGCGATGATGATGCCCGTCACCGTGGGATCGCCGACGAGCAGCATCCACTTCT
Organism: Methylobacterium sp. WL69; assembly: GCF_008039485.1. Lineage (NCBI taxonomy): Bacteria > Pseudomonadati > Pseudomonadota > Alphaproteobacteria > Hyphomicrobiales > Methylobacteriaceae > Methylobacterium > Methylobacterium sp. WL69. The sequence goes on from NZ_VRUZ01000024.1 coordinate 45,000, forward strand.
TGATCGACGGGCCGGCGCTCGGATCGGCCGCCGGCTGCTCGCCGGTGAACAGCACCGCATCGACGTCGCCCGCGACCTTGATCGCCTGACGGTTCGACACGACGAAGCCCTGCTGCTTCAGGTTCGCGTCGGTGAAGCTCTGCTCCAGTTCGGCGAAGGCGTTGGGCGGCAGTTCGACCACCGAGACCGTGGCGCCGCCCTCGACCCGCTCGAACCCGGAGAACCGCTTCGACGAGACCATGTCCGGCGGTGGCTGGAAGCCGAAGCGGGAGCTTGGCGGAAACACCGGGTCGGCCGCGCGGCCCGCCTGCGTCAGGCCGAGGAGGAGGGCCAGGATCGTGACGGGGCGGGCGAGGCTACGCAGACGCATCGGGTCGTTTCTCCGCAAGGGCCCGGTCTCGCGCCGGGCCTCGGTCCCGTCCGACGCCGGACGGGGCCCATGGCGATGGGTCGGCCCCAGCCCCGCCCGTGTCAAGCCGTCGGCGACGGCTTGGGCCGCGTCACGCGGCGCAGGGTGAGGTTGCATCGCCCGTCCGGCGGCAGGAACGCCGGCATGGCCTCGCCGGCGCCGAGGAGATCGGGTGGGCGCGGCAGGATGCGGTCGATGCCGTGATGGACGAGGCGTGCGGCCCCGCCCATGACGAGGGCGTCGCCCGCGTGCAGGCGGACCGAGCGCGTCGGGTCGCTCCGGCTCGTGCCGCCGTAGCGGAACAGGGCGGAGGCCCCCAGCGACAGGGACAGGACCGGGGCGTCGAGGGCGGCCTCGTCGCGGTCCTGGTGCAGGCCCATGCGCGCGTCGGCGGCGTAGAGGTTGACGAGGGCTGCCTCGGGCGGGGCCGGATAGCCGGAGAGGTCGTCCCAGGCGCGCAGGGCGAGCTCGGGAATCGCCGGCCACGGCGCGCCGGTCTCGGGGTGGTGGGCCTGGTAGCGGTAGCCGGCGATATCGGAGACCCAGCCGAGGGGGCCGCAATTGGTCATGGTCACGGAGAACGGCCGCCCCGTGCGCGGCATCCGCGGCCGGTAGGGCGGCGCAACCGAGAAGCCCGCGGCGAGGTCCGCCGCCAGGCGCGTGCGCGCGGGCCCGTCGAGCCAGCCGGGGTGGAGGATCAGCCCCGGCATCAGTTCGACCGAAACGCGTTCGACGGGCGGCGCCATCACACGTCGTGGTCGATGTCGCGCTCCAGGACCGACTTGCTCTCCACCGTGGTGTCGGCCTTGAGGTGGTAGACCAGGGGGATGCCGGTGGCGATCTCGAGGCTGGCGATGGTCTTGGTGGTCATGCCGTCGAGGACCATGACGAGGGCGCGCAGGGAATTGCCGTGGGCGGCCACGAGGACGCGCTCGCCGGCCATGACCCGGGGCAGGATGGTCTGGATGTAGTAGGGCAGGACCCGCGCGGCGGTGTCCTTGAGGCTCTCGCCGCCGGGGGGCGGGATGTCGTAGGAGCGGCGCCACTGGTGCACCTGGGCGTCGCCCCAGCGCTCGCGGGCATCGTCCTTGTTCAGGCCCGACAGGTCGCCGTAATCGCGCTCGTTGAGGGCCTCCGAACGGATGGTCTCGACCTCGGGCTGGCCCATCTCCTCCAGCATCAGCGCGCAGGTGCGCTGGGCGCGGCGCAGGTTCGAGGTGAAGGCGACGTCGAACCGGTGGCCCTGCTGGCCGAGCCAGCGGCCGGCGGTCCGGGCCTCGGCGATGCCGAGCTCCGTCAGTTCCGGATCGCGCCAGCCCGTGAACAGCTTCTTGAGATTCCATTCGCTCTGGCCGTGGCGAGCGAGGACAAGCAGGCGCTCCATCGCGAATCGATCCCCTGAATCCAGTTTTGGTGCGGTGCAGCAAAAGGCTGGACCGGTCGGGTATGTGGGCGCCCGTAGCTGAACGGGCAATGACGGCAAACCCTCGGACAACAAGCCTTTGGCCGGCAAGTCCCTGGCCGGCAAGCCTTTGGCCGGCAAACCCTCGGACAGCAAGCCTTTGGCCGGCAGGCCCTTATCAGAGGCCGAGGACGTCGGCCATGCCGTAGAGACCCGGCGGGCGGTCGAACGCCCATTGCGCCGCACGCACGGCGCCGCGGGCGAAGATGCCCCGGTCCTCGGCGTGGTGACTCAGCGTCAGGCGCTCGCCCGCGCCGGCGAAGACGACGCTGTGGTCGCCCACCACCGTGCCGCCGCGCAGGGTGGCGAAGCCGATGTCGCCGGGCCGGCGCGCGCCCGTATGGCCGTCGCGGGTCGAGACCCTCGTGTCGGCCAGCGCCACGCCGCGCCCCTCCGCCGCCGCCTCGCCCAGCAGCAGGGCGGTGCCGGAGGGCGCGTCGACCTTCATGCGGTGATGCATCTCGACGATCTCGATGTCGAACTCCTCGCCCAACGCCGCCGCGACCTTGCGCACGAGGCCGGCCAGGAGGTTGACGCCGAGCGACATGTTGCCCGAGCGCACGATGCGGGCGTGGTGGGCGGCCGCCGCGAGTTTTTGCAGGTCCGCCGCTTCCAGGCCCGTCGTGCCGACCACGTGGACGATGCGGGCTTGCGCGGCGAGTTCGGCGAAGAACGTGGTCGCGGCCGGCGTCGTGAAGTCCAGGACGCCCTCGGCGGCGGCAAAGACCGGCAGGGGGTCGTCGGTGACGGCGACGCCGAGGGGCGCGAGGCCCGCGAGCACGCCGGCATCCTGGCCCAGCACCGGGGCGCCCTCCCGCTCGATGGCGCCCGACAGGGTGCAGCCCTCGGCTTCCGCCACCGCGCGGATCAGCATCCGCCCCATGCGCCCGCCGGCGCCGACCACCACGAGCCGCATTCCGTGCCCTTTCCGAATGAATTCCGCCCCGTGCGGTACAGCCTCGGGTGAAGGCTGCCAAGGACGAGCGCGGTCCCGCTCACCGCGGGGGCAGCAACGGCCCCAGCACGTCGGTGACGCCGTTCACGGTGATCTGCGTGCCGACGCACAGGAGCAGGAAGGCGAACAGGCGTCCGAGCACCCGTGCGCCCACGGGGCCGATGAACATCACCACCCGGTCGGCCGAGCCGTAGACGAAGCGCACGATCACCGCGATGGCCAGCGCCGCGAGCGACATGCCGATGTAGAAGCCGATCCGGTCCGGGCCCGGCGCCGGACGGTTCGAGCCCAGCGCGATGGCCACCGCGATGGTGCCGGGGCCGGTGGTGAACGGAAGGGTGAGGGGGAAGAACGCGAGTTCGGCGAGGTTGTCGGGCGTGCTCCCCTGCGCTTCCGCGTGCTTGCGCGCCTCGCGCGCCTCCGGCGCCGTCAGCAGGGTCCAGGCCGAGGCCGCCACCACGAGGCCTCCGGCGATGCGGAGCGCCGCCAGGGACACGCCGAAGAAGTTGAGGATCGGCGCCCCGGCCCACAGGGCCGAGAGCATGATCAGCGCCGCGTAGAAGCCGATGCGCTTCGACAGTTCCACCCGCTCCGCGTGGGAGTTCTGCGCCGTGACCTGGGCGAAGATCAGCGCCGAGCCGATGGGGTTCACGATGGAGAACAGGCTCGACAGGGCAAGCACGAAGCTCTGCAGGGCGGCCTCGGGGGCGAAGAGGGACAGCATCGGTCAGCCGGGGGAG